>NZ_JAPMOU010000004.1 GCF_028858535.1 Spartinivicinus poritis | reverse complement strand
GCATTTGTAGCGCTGAGAACACCTCCGCTACCAGGTAAGCTACTAAATATAGCTTAGGCATGATGATAATTAGGAATGCTTATGGTTATAACCCAATAGTATTAGATGACTCAGTTGAAGATACTCTTATTGTCGGAGAATTTTTAGCGGTTTTATAAATATGAGAGAGGCTTTGTATGCCTTATTCATATCCTTAAAAGAGTTTTAATGGTTTAAACCTTAAATAGTATGCTATTTATAATTTATTTTTTAAACTGAAATATAATATTAAAATCCCAATATACTTTCATTTAGGAAATCTGTCTGATCTATGATTAATTAAACAAAAAACTATATTTTAAGGACTACACATGATCAAAGCCTACGCCGCTTTAGAACCCAAAGGTAAATTAACTGAATTTGAATATGACCCAGGTGAGTTGGGCCATCAAGAAGTGGAAATCGAGGTGGATTACTGCGGTATCTGCCACTCCGATCTTTCAATGATTAATAACGAATGGGGCTTGTCCGCTTATCCATTAGTGGCTGGGCATGAGGTTGTTGGTAAGATAGCTAAGGTAGGCGATCATGTTACCCATTTAAAAGCAGGGCAGTTGGTTGGATTAGGTTGGCATGCTGACTATTGTCAAGCTTGCTCACACTGTAATGCGGGGGATCATAATTTGTGTTTAACCGCTCAAGGAACCATTGTGGGGCATCATGGTGGTTTTGCAGATAAGGTGCGGGTTAATGCCAAGAGTGTAGTACCTCTTCCCAGTGGTATTGATAGTAAGACTGCAGGACCTTTGTTCTGTGGCGGTATTACAGTATTCAATCCATTAGTGCAATTTGATATTAAGCCAACGGATAAGGTGGCGGTGATTGGCATTGGTGGGCTAGGGCATTTGGCTTTGCAGTTTTTGAATGCCTGGGGATGTGAGGTGACAGCATTTACCTCTAGCGAGAGTAAGTCTGCTGAGGCTAGGTCTCTTGGTGCTCACCATACACTTAATTCTCGGGATGTTGCTGAAATAGATGGAGCAGCCAATCGTTTTGACTACATAATCTCAACAGTAAATGTGAAGCTGGATTGGAATCTTTATCTTTCTACACTGAAGCCCAAAGGCCGGTTGCACTTTGTTGGGGCTACATTAGACCCTCTTGATATCAATGTATTTGGTTTAATCATGCAGCAACGTTCTATTTCAGGCTCTCCAGTAGGCAGTCCTGGCAATATTGCAAAAATGTTAGAATTTGCCGCTCAACATAATATCAAGCCAATGGTTGAAATGTTTAAATTTAGTCAAGTCAACGAAGCTTTGGCCCATTTAGAAAGTGGCAAGGCGCGTTATAGAATAGTATTAGAGAAATAAAAAAGATATGCTCGTCGCGAATGGCTTTAGAATTACCGAATCTTCTTTTTAGGTGTGTCCTTGACGATTTTTCTTAAGAATAATTCGCAAGGAGTATAGAAGTGTAGCTTATTGTATATGAATATATTTCATAGTTTTATTTTTATGTAACATTACAAAAAACAAAAAAATTAAAAAGCTAAAAATTATTGATCTGAGTCTATGCAGCTGGCATTATTTTGCTCTTTTATTGTGGCAGTACTTTTTGGTGGTAACCATGGTTGACATTCATTTGGTTTGCTAGCAGCTGTAACTAACCCTCTGATGTGAGGGTATCCAATAAAATATGCGGTTTCTTCGGTAGTTCTTAATTACTTTCAAGGATGAATAGATAAGGATAGACCATGAAATACGTTGCACTTATTTCCAGTTTAGTTATTTCAGCTTCTTCATTAGCTTATGGAGATGGTATTGGGATAGACCCAGAAAAAGTTCGTTTTTTAGGGGGATGTTCTGGTCTGGTTGATACTAACCCTGATAAGTCATTTGATATTATTTTCGATGAGCAACTCCAAGCTGAGGCCTATGATGGACGTGAGCGGAAAACCTGTGTTGTGAAGTTTCCGATTCAAATGCCTGCTGGCTATCAGTTGGCAATTAGTCGGGTAGGGTTTGAAGGGGTTGCAATGATTCAGTATAACGGGAAAGGGCAAATTGCATTACGTCACCGCTTGGCAGGTACTACTGGAAATGCGGCGATTCAAGAATTTTTCCCAAGTAACTTTCCTCAAAATATAACAGTTAATAAAAACTTTGCTGGTTACTCATTTTCACCTTGCGGTCAGACAGTCACATTTAAAACATCTATAACCGTAGAGGCAGAAAATGGTCGGGTAGTAATCGATGAAGCTGCAGGAAGAACTGTTAATTATGGTTATGAAATGGTTCAGTGTGGGCAGTTTTAACTGAAAACCAGGTAAATATAGTCAAAGTGAATGGTTTTTAGGGGCGGCCGTCGAGAGATGAATCCCTATGAGTTTATATTTTAATAAATGATTAGGGGGAAGAGTGATGACAACAAACCCTAAAAGTCATTCACGAAGAATATAACTGATGTGAAATCTGGAAGCCTTTTAACCTGAGCACTTCTTCACTGGGGTGCATGAAAATATTTGCTGTAGCCTGTTGAATCATTTGGGTTTAGGCTTCCTTATACTGTAAAAAGGCTTTTACCATGCAATACAAAAAGCTTTTATTTAAGGGCGTATCGGCATTACTTTTAATTTCTGCTGTTGCTCATTTAAATGCAAATCAACTTGTTTCATCAAACAGCACTGACCCAATAATTAGTGATATTAAATTTTTAGGCGACAGTTGCAATGAAAGTGCAACTATTAAATATGATCCAGTATCGGGTAATACTATTATTAGTTTTGATAGCCTGGCAGCAACAATAGGCCCTGAAAAGCTTCAAGATAGAGCGATATGTGTTATCAAATATGTATTATTAGTACCACAACAGCAACGAGCATTAATTCCAGCCATTACAATATCGGGCACAGCTGAGTCTACCGAAGCAAGTAAACACTTGGTAAGTCTACGTTATCGACAAGCGGGTGGAGTTGGTGAAGCATCTATTTGGCAGTTTAGTGGACTGGCTAATGGTGATGTTGCCTTGACTAAGCCAATGGGTAGTGAAATCAATAGCTGTGGTCAGTCTCTTAATTTAAAAGTATCTATAACCGTTGATACTGAGTTTTTAAATCGTCTTAGTGTGCCAATAGAGCGTCAATCTACGGTTATTAGATCGTTGGTTTTACCTAAGGTAGAGCTGCAAGGCTGTCCGGTAGAATAATAGAGTAAATAGAAAATGCCCTTTCCAAAAAATATATTAATTTATGCACTTAGTTTACATTCTGTTGCGAGTTTTGCTGTCACCCCAGAGTTTGAGGATATTATTTTACCTGGCAGTGCCTGGTGTCCAGAGACTAACCCTTTATGTGCTTGTAAAGGGGTAACTGCTGATGCTAATGATGATGGGACAATTGACTTAATATTTAACCAATTTCAAGCAGTTTCAATGAATGGTGATGAGGTAGAAACAAGTTGCTCTATTCAAATCCCATTGATCATTCCTGATGGTTATCAGGTGAGCTTTAGTCGTTTGGGGGTAGAGGGCACTGTTAGCCTAAACGAAGAAGGGATGGCAGGAGTTATCATTCACCAAAGTATGTCTGATTATGACACAACTTCCCCTTATTATGCTGTTAGGGGGCGGCAAAATTACTATCATGATTATGGCAGCTTACAGGATGTTGTTTTCAATACTTGGGGAGAACCAATTTATACAAGCTGTGGTGATGATCGGGTTTACTTGGATACAGAAATAAACCTTATAGCTAAAGGCTTGAAAACCGCACTTCATATTGATGAAGGAGCGGCAAGTATTAAATTTAAAATAGATTACCAGCGCTGCCATGTTTCTCGCGAATGATTTAAGGAGGGGTAGGTAGTTACACCTATCCCTGTAAGGGCGCTGTATGTATCTCAGCAAGGTTTAAGACCTGCTCTTTGAACTACTTCATAATTGCTCAACTTCTTTTGTTATACGCGTCATACTAATAAACCTAGTCTGTTTAAATATTGATCAGGTCTGGTACCTTATCGGCATTGATTAAGAACTTGAATATCAATTTTCTTTTAGCCAGGGTTTTTACAATGTCGAAAAAAATATTTTCAGTTTCAATTTTATTAAGCGTATTTTCTCTTTCTGCTGTAGCAACTGCTGATAATGTTTCGATTAGTGATCATATTTGGAATGATAAAAATGCCAATGGTATTCAAGAAGATAACGAGCAAGGCATTAATGGCGCTGCGGTTCAGCTGCTAACATGTAAAGGTACTCAGGTAGCTTCTACAGTAACAGCATTAAATGGAAACTATCAGTTTTCAGGCATTAAGCAGGGTAGCTATAAAATACGGTTTGTCTTAAAAAGTGGTAAAGCGTTCACATATAATGGTCCACAGATGAAAGGTGGAGTTAATAATAAGGTAGTTGTATCACCTTGGAACGCTTGCTAGTTATCTCTTTATCAAAACATCCTTCCTGGCGGGTGGTTATTCTTTCCACCCTTTAATTCTCGCCAAACTTCAAGTATATAAAATTATTTACTATATATTCACTTCCTTTTTGTTCTTACTTAACGCTTTTAATTTTAATTAAGTCTCATTTTATTTTAATAATTAAGTCAGATTAATTTACATTTATTGTCATAAATTTTGCTAAGCAGCGTAATTTAAAGGCATTTTTTTTGTTGGCCTGAATTTTGCTGACCTAGTGCTTGCTAAAAGCATTGTTCACGTTGCTAAACCTTCTCAGTAAAGTCTGAAAAGAGCAGGGAAGCATCTTGTGAAGTAGGTCAATAATTTTCTCAGGAGTATTACGAAGTGAAAATAACTAAAATAGGGCTAATGACTTGCGCACTTACATTTGTCGGCATGCAGGCTCAGGCTGGTTTAATTAAAATAGATAATCAACATAGCATTGACTCGAATGACTTAGTGGCGTCAGTAAGCTACAGAGGGGCTAATTTTGGTCCAGGCCAGCATCCAGTCGGTGATGATAACCCTCATACTGGTAGGTATACATTCTGGCCTCATGGCAACGCCATGAATAAAAACCTCACCATGACTTACGCAAACCCAATTAAAAATAGAGCTGGTAAAGATGGCGCTATTTTTATGTATCGGCCTTCAATTATCTGGGGTGGTACTATAGGTGTAACCATTAATGGCGTTTATAAAGATATTTTTGCTGATAACCTGATTGGCCATGGAATAAGTACAGCTCATCAACGCCGAGGTGTTTTTGCTGGTTTATTTGACCTTTCTGATTTTGGTCTATCAGTGGGTGAAAGCATTAATAGCATTCAAATTTCAGCCTCTCGTAAAACATTTGGTGCTTATAATGGCCGTTTAATTAACGTTGAAATTGGTAACGGCTCTGATGTGCAATTTGCTGGTGCTGGTGGCCTACACTATGTTGACCCAGTAAACCCTGTTCCTGTACCAGGTAGTATTGCACTATTGGGGCTAGGCTTAGGCCTTTCTGTGATGGGTATGAAAAAGCGTAAGAAAAAAGCGTAATTTTTTTACTCATTACAGTAAAATCAAAAAAAGGGTATACATTGTATACCCTTTTTTATTGGTTGTTTTATTTTAGCTGTGTCCTTTTTTATCTTGACGCTAGTAATTCTCTAGCCCTTTCAATCGCTGCTTTAACTTGAGCAGGCGCTGTGCCACCAATATGGTTTCTCGCATTCACTGAGCCTTCCAGGGTGAGTACATCAAATACATCCTGCTCAATTGTACTGGAAAACTGTTGTAGCTCTTCCAAACTCATTTCAGAAAGGTCTTTATTTTGGGCAATGCCATAAGCCACAGCTTTACCCACAACTTCATGAGCATCACGAAATGGCATCTGTTTTTTAACTAAATAATCAGCTAAATCAGTGGCAGTGGAAAAACCGCGTTTGGCTGCTTCATACATACTTTGTTTATTGGCTTTTATTGCTGGTACCATATCAGCATAAGCTCGCAGACAGCCCTTCAGATTATCCACGGTATCAAATAAAGGCTCTTTATCTTCTTGATTGTCTTTGTTGTAAGCCAGGGGTTGAGATTTCATTAAAGTCAGTAATGAAATTAAATGGCCGGTGATACGCCCGGTTTTGCCTCTAACCAGCTCTGGTACATCGGGGTTTTTCTTTTGCGGCATGATAGAGGAGCCAGTACAAAACCTATCAGGTAATTCAATAAAATTAAATTGAGCTGATGTCCAGAGGATTAACTCTTCAGAAATACGCGACAGATGAGTCATAACTAAGCTGGCTGCTGAACAAAACTCAATGGCAAAATCCCGATCGCTAACAGAGTCAAGTGAGTTTTCGCTGGGCTTACTAAAGCCTAATTGTTGAGCAGTAAATTCGCGATCAATTGGGTAGGTGGTACCAGCTAAGGCTGCAGCCCCTAGAGGAGAGATATTCACCCGCTTGCGGCAGTCTTGCAGTCGATCATAGTCTCGGCTAAGCATTTCAAACCAAGCCATTAGGTGATGGCCGAAGGTAACGGGTTGAGCGGTTTGCAAATGAGTAAAACCAGGCATGATAGTATCAGCTTCTTGCTCTGCCAGACTGGCTAGGTTTTGCTGTAGCCGATTGACCTCTTCACAAATGAGGTCAATTTCATCACGCAAATACAATCGTATATCAGTAGCGATTTGATCATTACGTGATCGGCCTGTGTGGAGCTTTTTACCAGTAATACCAATGCGGTCGGTCAGGCGTGCTTCAATATTCATATGAATATCTTCCAAGGCCACAGACCACTCAAGCTCACCTGCTTCAATGGCTGCTTGAATATCCTGCAAGCCTTGTTGAATATCAGATAATTCCTGATCAGTTAAAATGCCAACTTTATTTAACATGGCGGCATGGGCTAGGGAGCCGTTAATATCCTGTCGATAAAGTCGCTGGTCAAAATCAATTGAGGCAGTAAACTTGGCCACAAATTGATCTGTTGGCTCTGAGAAGCGTCCCCCCCATTGTTGGTTGGCTTGATTTATTGATTTATCCGACATTGGTTATCCCCGATTCCCGATTAAAGCTCGCTGGTGAAAATAGATTATACAACTATCAGTTAGTCATCATGCCATAGGTAGTTGTGTCAATATGTATCTAAAGGGCACCTCTAATAATTGTTTGCTGTCTCTGGTCTTCCGGTAAATTCGCAACCAAGGCGTTGGTTTGAAGGCATGTTGGTGGCCTGTCGAAAAGCAACTGCCTTAAAGTTACTCCAAGCTAAAAAGTTACGCCTTGTTGATAAGTAGCCACTTAATTGTCACGTGTACCATATTACTGCTGTCTTTTTATATTAACGATTAACTGTTAGGACAGTTAGGAGATATCCATGATTTATATGAGTACTAATGGGGTTCCTGATATTGGAACGCCTAAACTAAACCCAGTCGAGGAAGTGAAGTTATCAGAAGGGAGTGCGAGTGGCAGAACATTTAAGTTTGAGAAGGCTAGTGACTCAGCTAAAAGCCTCTATCAAAGCTGGATTAAGCAACCACTTCAGACAGTAGAACAGAAGCTTGCAAAAGCATTTAGCAATATTAAGCAAGTGCCTGAGACAATTGTAGCACTTTTTAATCGAACGCAATCCCCTGAAAGTAAAGCTTCGAGTATTAGCATAGGATCACCAATACTACAGGCTAAGAACGATAGCCCAGAGGTGCTAAAACAAAAGTTTGATCAAGAGATGGCCAAGCTAGATGTAGAGGTTGAGGCTTTGGACCAAGAGTTGAAGATTCAGACGCTTGAAAGTCAATATGAATCAGCTGTTATAGAAGATTCCTCTACCGGTAAAACAATCAACTTAGATCAGGCTACAGGGTTTTATGGTCGTTCGGTCTCTGATGACAAGTCAAAGGCTCTGCTAGATGCAACAAGCTATTTAAGCTCTACCGTGAAACAAAAACATAAACTGACGCTTTCGCCTGAACAGCAACAAGCTTTAGCGAATAAGTTTTTTGAAAGTCAGCTGTCTTTTTATGATATTAAAGGGCAAGTAAAAACGGCAGCAGATTTACAGTGGTTAAGGAAGCTCGCCGTTTCAAGCCCTATTCAATTATTAGGTAATGAACTGTCATACAAGCAATCTAATCTTGGTATTATAGCAACAACATTGAAGCATTTTATTGATAATACGGACAAGTTGTGGGCTGAGAAAAATAAAGAAAACCCAGAAGATCAATTTGATGCGGTTAAGCGCAATCAATTCATAGCTAGTGAGTTGGAGCAACAGGTCAGTCAACTACCACGAGCGATAATAAGCGCAGCATTCCAAAAGACAACGGGGCAAGACAGTACTCAGTGGCGTGGTGTTTTTGACTTTGCTACAGAGAAGTTGAGTCTATCTGATGAGTTAATGGAAACCCAAGCAGGTAAGGTACTTATCTCGTTGCCTACAAAGCTGACAACTACATTGGAAAAGCTAGCTGAAGTAACAGCACGGCAGCTAGACAAAGAGACGCCTATTGCCTTGTCTGAGTCTAAATATATTAGTGATATTAACTCTCTTACTAAGGCTGAGCTTTCTGCGCTTAAGGGTATTGGAATTAAAAAGAGCTACTTAGAAGCATAACGTTGGTTTTAAACTAATTATCCCTTCATCCTGCCCCTCTCTGAGGGTGTCGCGAATGAGTGGAGTGATAGTCCATTGCTCCATTCATTTTTGTTACTTTTAAGTCTGTTCCTCTCTCTTTAGCTATTGTTGGCGACTTAATTCACACAATTGACAAGAAAAAGTTCGTATTTCTCCGCTATCCTTGTGAGTATTTTTATACGTGTTAAAAATAATATATAAAACCATTGACGGATAGTGTCGTGAAACCATTCGAAGCTGGCGATTGGCTGGATCAAGAGTTTTTTTTACCCGATCTTTGTACTACTAGAGCAGTATTTATGCTGGTGGTATTGGCTGAGTTATTTGTACTGATTTTAGTCTTAGCGCTTCCTAGCTCTATGGGTTTTGATTGGAATCATCTGGCATTAACCTCATTCTTTGTTCAATGGGTAGTATTGGTAAGTGCTGGCTGCCTATGTCGGATCAGACCACTGATTTTAGGGGCTCAGCTTGGACATGCTCTAGCTGCCTGTTATAGCGTAGTTTTACTTGTCACTTTAGTCTTTTCACTGGCGGCTGAGTGGGTGATTTACCCTTTAGATTGGGATTCATTCTGGCTGCAGCTAGATACTTGGCATATTTCAAAAAATCTGCTGGTTGCGCTGATTATTACCAGCTTATTGCTTCGTTATTTTTATGTTCAACAACAGTTGCGCAAGCAGGAACAAGCTGAACTTCGATCTCGACTGCAAGCCCTACAGGCTAGAATTCACCCTCACTTTCTTTTCAATAGTATGAACAGTATTGCTAGCTTAATTCAGGTGTCACCAGAAAAAGCAGAGCAAGCGGTTGAAGATTTGGCGGCGTTATTTCGTGCTTGCTTGGATGAGGTTGCGGCCAAAGTCACTTTGGCTGACGAGTTAGAGATTTGTAAGCAATACTTACGTATAGAGAAGCATCGTTTAGGTGAACGACTTCAGGTGAACTGGAATCTGGAGGAGGTGCCAGATAGCTTGCCGATTCCTCCTCTCACTTTGCAACCACTGTTAGAGAATGCGGTATATCATGGCATTCAGCCGTTAGCTGAAGGAGGAACGATCAGCATTGAGGGGCAATATGATAACCAGCAGCTGACGATTAGTATTCATAACCCAGTTGATGCTGCTTATATTGCTGAGCCAAAAAGTGGCAACCAAATGGCGATCCAAAATATAGCTGCTCGACTTCAGGCGCTTTATGGAAAGCAAGCGTCATTATCCGTCCAACAAAAAGAGGCAGGCTTTGTAACCCAGTTAAGTTATCCATGTAGCACTAGTGATCAAGCAGACATTTAGAGGGTGTAATGAAAGTATTGATCGTGGATGATGAGCCACTTGCTCGAGATCGACTAAGACGTATGCTGGAGCAGGTTGAAGGCTATAGCCCACTGGAAGAGGAAGGGCGTAATGGTGTGGAAGCGGTGGAACTTGCCCAGTTGCTCAACCCTGATGTAGTGCTGATGGATATTCGTATGCCCAATATGAGTGGCTTGGAAGCCGCGCGACATTTATGTGAAATGGAATGCCCCCCTGCTGTTATTTTTTGTACGGCTTATGGCGAGTATGCCTTAGATGCATTTGAAGTTCAGGCGGTAGGCTATCTGCTAAAACCGGTCAAGCAAAGTGCACTTGAACAAGCCTTGAATAATGCGAAAAAAACTAATCGCTCTCAATTAAATGCGATTAACCAGTTTCGACCAGGTGAACAGTCAGAAAAGCGAAGTCATATCAGCGCTAAAACTTATAAAGGAGTGGAGCTAATCCCCCTCAACGAAGTGCACTATTTTATTGCTGATAATAAATACGTAACAGTAAAACATGCAAAAGGAGAAGTGCTTATTGATGAAACGCTAAAAGAGCTTGAAAGGGAGTTTGAAGGAGCTTTTGTTAGAATTCATCGTAATGCACTAGTGGCAAAAAATGCCATTGAAGGAATGACTCGAAACGATGAAGGTGGTTATGAAGTGCGCTTAAAAGGAGTTGCTGAGCCACTGCAAATTAGCCGACGACATGTAGCCGGGCTGCGTAAATTGCTGCAAACACTTTAGCCAATGAATCTGGCAATAGTATACTCTTTGCGAATGATTTTTAAGCTTTGTTACCATCACTAAGCGCCAAGGATGGTGTGAATGCAGTTTATGCAGGAGCAATAAATTGTCTTCACCCCAGTCATTTAGTTTACTAAACTCCTGGGGCTTCATCGCTCGGTGGCCTCGCCTAAAAACCCTTCGCTGTGAGTACATACCAGTATTTACATCTAGTGAATGGTATAGATGCTAAATTAGGTTTGCTCACTTATCATAAGCATTAGAATTTACTCGTTTGTAGCCGGATTTAGATGTGAAAACGTTACGCATAGCAACCCGTAAAAGTGCTTTAGCCTTATGGCAGGCTAATTTTGTCAAGCAGCAATTACTTTCCCATCATAGCAACTTAACAGTTGAGTTAGTGCCAATGACCAGTCGAGGCGATCAGCTTTTAGACTCACCTCTGGCTAAGATAGGTGGTAAAGGCTTGTTTGTAAAAGAGCTGGAAAATGCCTTGTTAGCCAATGAGGCTGATATTGCTGTGCACTCAATGAAAGATGTCCCTATGGAGTTTCCTGAAGGGCTGTCTTTACCTGTTATTTGTGAACGTGAAGACCCTCGCGATGCTTTTGTTTCCAATCAATATACAACGCTTGAAGAGCTGCCAGAAGGTGCTGTCGTCGGCACTTCCAGTCTGCGTCGCCAATCACAAATACTCAAGCTCCGACCAGACTTAACTATCCAGTTTTTACGTGGCAATGTTAATACCCGGCTCGCCAAACTCGATGATGGTCAATATGATGCTATTATTTTAGCGGCTGCGGGCCTGAAGCGTTTAGAGTTTGCTAGCCGAATCAGTAGCTTTATTAGCCCAGAACAAAGTCTGCCGGCAGGTGGGCAGGGGGCAGTTGGTATTGAGTGTCGTACAACTGATGATACTATCATCAAGCTAATCACGCCTTTACATCATTCGGAAACTGCCTTATGTGTCAGTGCTGAACGAGCAATGAATCGTCGGTTGGCTGGAGGTTGCCAAGTGCCAATTGCTTGCTTTGCACAATTGTCAGATCAACAACTGACAATGCGGGGTTTGGTAGCTGAGCCTGATGGCACACACTTTATAACCAGCCAGCAAAGTCAGCAAGTCTCAGGGGTGGATGATCTGCAAACAGCTGAAAAGCTTGGTGTAGACCTGGCAGAAGACCTGCTCAACCAAGGAGCGGGTGACATCCTCAGTAAACTTTATTAGTAAATATGTCGATATTAATTACCAGACCAGAGCCTGAAGCCTCTAAACTAGTAGCTAGTCTTCAGCAGCAAGGGCTACAGGCTTGGGCGTTACCTATGCTGGAGCGAGCTGATTTACCAGAAACGGCTGAAATCAGGCAGCTAATTCTGAATTTGGATTTGTTTCAGCAGGTGATTGTCATTAGCCCTTATAGTGCAAAACGTCTGGGGATGCTGATGGATCAATATTGGCCTCAGTGGCCAATTGAAATTCAGTGGTTTGCCATTGGCAGCAAAACTGCCATTACTTTAGCTGAGTGGGACATTGAAGCGAGTTGCTCAGCAGGTGTTGATAGTGAAGCATTATTGACAATCCCTCAGTTGCAGCAGGTGGCTGAAAATAAAATACTGATAGTGAAAGGTAAAGGTGGGCGAGACTTATTAAAGCAAGTGTTGCAACAGCGCGGAGCCCAGGTAACGGAGCTGCCGCTTTATCAGCGTGTGCCAGCACAATATAACAAAACTGATGTACAACACCTGCTTGCTAGCCATCAGACTGATACCATTGTAGCGACCAGTGGTGAAATTGTTACCCGCCTGGCAAGCTTGTTAGACCAGCAGTGGCGAAATGAGATAAAGCTAATTGTACCAAGTGCCAGAGTTGCTGATTTATCTGCAGAGTTGGGTTTTAGCCAAGTGATTAATGCTAATGGCGCCAGTGAAGAAGCGATGATAAAAGTGCTGGTTTAGTTCATTTTGGTCTTGATTGAGCTTTTTAATCACAACAGCGATCTTTAGGCAAACGTCAATAGGCCCTAGTATGATTATAAAGTAGCCATAATTATTAGAGATACCCTACAGAGTGGTATGGCTAATCTTCATCGCCTGCACTAATTTAGGTTACAAGAGTCTTACATAGGCGATATTTTTAAATTGTGATTAAGGAGCACCCGAGAATTAACTTTTTCAAGTTATTTCTCGGGTGCTCCCAACAAGCGTTTAAGTTTCTTATATTGTTACATGAGACATTGTTACCAGAAGCATAGTTTAAGAGACATAGTTATAAGAGACTTTGCTACAAGAGAAATTGTTACAAAAAATAGAGATCCTGAACCTGGGGGCTTCATAAAATCAATTGCTTTATGGAACATCCAGGTTAATTTACATTTACAAGTTGAAAGCATTTGGTATCTAGATAAATGACAAACAACACAAATGGAAATAAACCTACTGACGCAAAATCGTCAGACAATGCCAAAGAGCAGCTATCCAAGCAAAAAAAGCAGTCAAAACAATCTCAGACAAAGGAAAGCAATTCAGCCGTAACTGAAGAGCAGTCACCAGCTGAGTTAAGTAAAGGCGACAGTACTACTAATAAAAATCAGGCAACCACCAAAACAGAGCCTGAGACGAAAGCTGCCCGGGAACCTCTGACACCACTAACTTCTTCTACATCAGCTCAAGGAGTGGAGCAAGCGTCAACGAATTCAACTGCTCAGTCTACGGGTAGTAAAACCCTGGAGCCAAATACTCAATCACCTGCAGCAGTGGTCAAGCGGGGGTGGAGTGGTCCAATAGCCCTGGTGATAAGTCTGGCTGCATTGGTTGGTGTCGGAGGGATTGCTTATCTCGATTACGATGTTCGTTACTTTTTGGATAAAAAACAGTCGTTTAACCCAGTTGAAGTGAGCCAGGCCGAAGCTGCTAAGGTTGAGTCAAAACTTGCAGAATCAGTGAGTGCAGCAAGACAACAAATGAGCAGCGAGGTTGATGAAGTATCGACTCAATTGACCCAGCAACGACAACAACTACGCAATACAGAGCAAAAGTTAAAGCAAGATGTATTGGGTGTAGCCGAAAATATCAGTAATTTGCGGCGTCAATTTAATCAAATGCAAGGCACTAGCCGGGATGACTGGCAGCTGGCAGAAGTAGAATACATGTTACGTTTGGCTAATCAACGGTTATTAACTGAAGGTGATATCCGTGGTGTTGAAGCTATTTTAGTTAGTGCAGATGCTATTTTAAGAGGGTTGGATAATTACTCTTTGTATAGTGTTAGAGAAGCGTTAGCAAATGACTTGGCTGCCGTGAGAGCGGTTGAACAAACTGATGTAGAAGGTACATACTTACAGATCAGTGCATTGGTGAGTCAGGTAATGGAACTTCCCTTGATGCCTGTTTCGGATTATCAAAAAAACCAATCGGAGCCGCCTAAAGCAGAACAAACAGATACCGGCTTTTCTGATAAGGTTTCTGCAAAACTAAAACAAACCTGGAGTAATTTTAGCGATCATTTGCGTATTAATATTAGTCGAGATAAACCTGTACAAGTATTGCTAACACCTAAAGAAGAATTGTTTTTACGGCAAAATCTGCGGATGATGTTTGAGCAGGCTCAGTTAGCACTGTTGCAACAAAACCAGCTAATTTATAGTAATAGCTTAGAGAAGGCTGCAAATTGGCTGAAAGAATATTTTATTTATGAGAGTGCCAAAGTTGCTGCTATTAATAAGCAATTGAAGCAATTAGCTGCGATAAAATTAAATCCAACATTGCCAGATATATCTGGTTCATTGAAAGCCACCAAGCAATATATTGATGAGCTTCATCGCCTGCATAAAGGCAAGCTACCACGTAAGGATGAAGAAGTCGCTAAGTCTAGCCAGCAATCCATTAGTGCTAACCTGAGTGGGGAGGCACACTAATGAAGGCTTTTACTAAACTGTTGTTATTATTTATTTTGGCTGGTGTCGTATCACTGGGGATAGTACATGACAGTGGCTATGTGTTGATTGCTTATGGGGATATGTCTTTTGAAACCAGTGTGTGGATGTTTTTTGCCATCATTGTATTAGCTGTCATTATTTATAACCTGTTAAAACGATTTGCTATTACCTCCTTACGTTCTGTTGGTTTTTTAGTGCCAGTCACTTCTGCAAGTAAACTAAAAAGGGCTAAGCGATATTCCTCAAAAGGCTTGGATTTGTTGATTAATGGTGAGTGGGAGCAAGCAGGTAGGTTATTGGGTAAAGCAGCTGATCAAGGTGAAGCACCATTAATTAATTATCTCACAGCAGCTAGGGCGGCTAATGAAATTGGAGATAACAATACAGTTATTGAATATCTGCGTAAAGCAGATGATCAGGTACCTAATGGTAAAATTGGTATTGGCATTACCCAGGCACAAATTCAATTAGCCAATGGACAGTGGGAGCAAGCGCTTGCCACTCTAGAAGAGATTCGTCGGCATAAGCCTCGTCATCAGTATGTGCTGAAGTTGCTTAAGCAAGTTTATGTAAAGCTGCATGAGTGGGAGCAGTTGACGGAGTTGCTTCCTGACTTGCGTAAACGCCATGTAGTGGATGAAGAAGAATATCAGTCACTGCAACAGCAAGCTTCTATTTGTCAGCTGAATAAAGCTATTGCTAAATGCCAGAATAATAGTGAAAGCGTCAGTAAACGAATCAGCTTATTAGAAGAAGCCTGGTCTAATGTTCCTCGCAAACTGAAGAAAATCCCTGCTGTGCTGGCAGCCTACACAAGGGGGCTAATAAAAGCGGGGGCAACAGGCTATGCAGAAAAAGAACTGCGTAAGGCCTTAGAAAGAAATTATGATGCTGAACTGGTAGAGCTTTATGGGCTAGCCAAAGGAGAGGACCTAAAAGCTCAGCTGGGCTTTATTGAGGAGCTTCGCGGTGAATATAGTAAGCATCCTGAGATAGCCTTAGCATTGGGCAGGCTGTATTTACAAGCCAACCAACTAGACAAGGCTGAACAGGCATTACGAGAAAGTTTGCAACTTCATAAAACGGAAGCTACTTATATCGAGTTGAGCAAGGTTTTTGCTAAAAAAGGTCGAGTAGAAGAAAGCACCCAATATTTAGCAGAAGGTTTAGCTTTAGTTGATCAAAGCCGCCAGCTCGTTACATTATCACCTTAAAGATATTGTTTATACTGCTTGTCTTATATCCCTCATTTAACTAAATTGCTGCAGGTTACATTTTTAGTAGCCTGTAGCACATGATATTTAACACTTTTCTATTAGAGCCGGTAATTAGTCTCTTAGACTTTTCCTAAAGATAAAAGGTTATATTGTGGTTAGTAATGGTAACGATATTATCTAGTGTAAACTGTCATAAGTAATATTGTTGACTAGCTTGCAATAATTTGTCACATTTTTTCAGAAAATAAATTTAATAATTATAAATAAAACAAATATAGGTCGATAAGGATTTTGATGGTATTTAGGACACCTCTAACAATTATTAGAGGTGTCCTTTATGGAAAACAATTAAAGGAGGCTCTCTGAATGAAAAAAAATAAATTAAATTTCATTCGTGATGGTTGTCAGTGACGAGCACTAGCTGTCAACTATTATTATCAATTGGTTTTAGACTACTACTTGAAATTTGCTATTGGTTTTATGCAACTACGGAAAATTAGTTGCATTGCACTATAGTGTATTCTAGAAAGAAGCTTATAAATAATAGATATGCAGGTGGCCCACAGGGACTGGTGAAATAAAGGAGGGAACTACTCAAAACTTTGAGTATAGCTTAGAAAGCCAGCAAAGTGAGAATGAAAATGAATTATAGACACTTTTTGAAGTTGCTCGTACTATGGCCCTTACTATTTTGCTTGGGTGTTGCCAAAGCAGAAATTAATCCCCGAACTACAATTATCCTGCTTACCGAAAATTATCCTCCTTTTAATATGAGTGTAAATGATAAGAATTTTGCCAGAGGGGATAACATTGATGGGCTGTCTACCGATATTGTTAGGGAAATGTTTAAACGAGCAGGTGTTAATTATCGATTAAGCTTACGCTTTCCTTGGAGTAGAATATATAAGCTTACCCAACAAAAGCGGAACTATGGTTTATTTTCAACCACTCGAACCGAGGCAAGAGAAGATTTATTTAAGTGGGTGGGTCCTTTGGTTGTCAATGAATGGGTATTTCTTACTTTAAACAATAAACCAATTCGCTTGAGAAATTTAAATGAGGCAAGGAAGTATCGAATAGGTGGTTATAAGGGGGACGCTATTGCAAATCACCTTGAAAATAATGGCTTTAATTTGGTGTTGTCGTTTAGAGATAATGAAAACGTAGCGAAATTAGTAGATGGTAGAATCGACCTATGGGCAACGGGCAACCTTTCAGGTCGTTACCTGGCTCAACTGGAAGGCGTTGAAAACTTAAAGAATGTGCTTACTTTTAAATCCACAGAAATGTACTTGGCATTTAATAAAGAAACTTCAGATGCGGTAATTGATGTCTTACAAAATGCGTTGGATGAAATGGTGAGAGATGGTACTCATCAAACGCTGACCAATGACTATTTATAAGGAAATACCCTAAGGCACAGCATGGAGTATGTTGTTAAACAATACAATTAAATAAATTATCTGTAATTACATATAAAACTCCTTTAAGGGAGTTTTATATGCTCTCCACGATTGTTTGGTGCAAATACCTTTCTGATACTTTTTCGGAACCTGTTACAGTGGTTCCAACTTAGGTTGCTTCAAGTGGTTTTTCATTGCTCACTAGATGTCTATATAAGAAATAAAGTTTCTTATAAGAAAGTTAGTTTACTATTTTAATGTGTGTAGCTAAAAATAAAATTGATTTTCTGCTTTTCAATTAGAAACCAGACGGTATCATACGCCACGTTAGCTTGTTGTGTTTCAATTGCCAGTAAAAATAGGTAGAGTATTTTGTTATACTCTTCGCTTGTTTAATAAAAAAAACGATTATCAGTGTAACTGGATTAAATTTGAAAGTAAGTTATCACTCAGTTGTTTTATACCATACAGTGCTTAAATTGATTTTCGTTGGTGATGGGTAAGTGTAGTACTAAGTGGTAAGCAGCTTTTGATATTGATACAGGTTGTATCGTCTAACAAAAAAATTGCATATACAAATGCTAGTAGTTTAACAGCCGAGGGGGATAAGTCAGTGAGAAATAGCTGCTGGATATGTCGTTTATTATTGGCAGTATATGTTTGCTTACTAGCAACAACTGCCGTTGCAGGACCTGAAGATAAAATAGTGCTTCTAACAGAGAATTACCCTCCCTTTAATATGAGCACTAATCAGAAAAATTTTGCACGAGGAGATAAAATTACTGGTCTTTCGACAGAAGTCGTACGTGAAATGTTTAGGCGAGCTAAGATAAATTACTCATTAACATTACGCTTTCCATGGAAAAGAATTTTCAGATTAACCCTGGAAAAACCAAATTATGGATTATTTTCAACTACACGTACGCCTGAACGAGAAGACCTATTTAAGTGGGTTGGTCCTTTGGTGGTGAATAAGTGGGTATTTTTAGCAAAGCCTAATAGTGAAATTAAACTAACCAAATTGGATGATGCTAAACAGTTTCGAGTGGGAGGCTACAAGGGTGATGCTTTGGCTAACTACTTAGAGTCAGTAGGATTTCAAATAATCACATCATTTAGGGATAATGAAAATGCGGTTAAGTTAATGTCTGACAAGGTTGATCTATGGGCATCTGGACATTTGTCTGGTGTTTATTTTGCCTCTCAAGAAGGAATTATTGGCTTAAAACCTGTATTGACTTTCAAAAAGACAGAAATGTATTTGGCGTTTAATAAGGAAACACCTGATAGAATAACCAATGCTTTACAACAGGCGCTGGATAATATGATAAAAGATGGGACGTATGACCAGTTAACCAGACGTTATCTGTAGAGTATTTTTATTAGAGCTAGTAGTCTATGCGCAAGTTATTTTGCGCATGGACTACCTAACTATATTTACCTTGGTGCGTAATCAAATACATCCGAATGTACATGACTTTCAGCCACTTCTTCTGCTATCAGCCGGTCCAAACTGGCATACACCATTTGTGGTGATCCACTGATATAGTAGTGGGCTTCAGGGAAGTTGCTTAAGTCTTCAATTACGGCATCAACTAATAACCCTGCCCGTTGCACTACCCCTGAAATATCATCCTCACTAACGACTGGATGAAATTCTACCTTACCTTGTTGAGCCCAGCGATTTGGAACATCAAGCAGATAAAAATCGCACATTTTTCTAACTCCCCAATATAGAAAAAGTGGCTGATTATGCTTAAAGCTTAGGCAATGCTCGATCATGCTTTTCACTTGGGCAAACCCGGTACCTGCAGCCATAAATACTAAAGGGTGAGTAGGAGGCTGGTCCAAGTAACAATTACCCTTGGCTATATCCACTGTTATTTCTGGCTTGCTTTGAATAACGTGAACAAGCTGATTGGATAAACCACTAGTAAATTGATGCTGAATATGGAGTTCTAGCCATTGGTTGGTGTGCATGAAACAAGGCGCGCTGGCAATAGATAATGGACAGCGGCTCTCATCAGGTAAAATGACTTCTAAATATTGACCAGGAAAGAACTGGATATCTGGGTGAGTAGAAGTGTCGAGTTCTACTCGATAAATATTGTTATGAGGCTGATGGACTTGAAGAATAGGAAGGGTGTGAATTGTCACTACGTATGCACTCCAAACTTATTTTCGCTCTGCTTTTTCCGTTAGTCTATACCAAGTTCTGGCCATAGCTCATCAACTCGCTGCTTTACTTCATCAGACATGGTGATAGCAGTACCCCATTCTCGGTTAGTTTCCCCCTGCCATTTGTTTGTTGCATCAAGGCCAACCTTTGATCCCAAACCAGAGACTGGTGAAGCAAAGTCCAGATAATCTATAGGGGTATTTTCAATAAAAGTCATATCTCGCTTAGGATCCATCCGGGTGGTCATTGCCCAAATAACATCTTGCCAGTTTCTAATATCAATATCATCGTCTGTAACAATGACAAATTTAGTATACATAAACTGTCTTAAATAAGACCAGATACCAAGCATGACTCGTTTGGCGTGTCCAGGATATTGTTTTTTTATTGATATAACAGCAAGTCGATAAGAACAGCCTTCGGGGGGCAAATAAAAATCGACAATTTCAGGAAATTGCTTTTTCAGTATAGGAACAAACACTTCATTTAATGCGACACCTAAAATGGCAGGTTCATCAGGGGGGCGGCCGGTGTAAGTGCTGTGGTAAATGGGTTGTTTGCGGTGAGTAATAGTTTCAACTGTAAATACTGGGAATTGATCAACTTCGTTGTAATAGCCTGTGTGGTCTCCAAATGGGCCTTCATCATCCATTTCATTTGGGTAAATATAACCTTCTAAAATAATTTCAGCAGAAGCTGGCACTTCCAAGTCATGGCTAATACAGCGGACCAGTTCGGTCTTGCTACCTCTTAATAACCCAGCAAAAGCATATTCAGATAAATTATCGGGTACTGGTGTAACAGCCCCTAAAATAGTGGCTGGGTCTGCCCCTAAGGCAACAGCAACTGGAAAAGGTTTTCCTGGGTGTGCAGCTTGCCACTCTTTAAAATCCAATGCGCCACCACGGTGGGAAAGCCAGCGCATAATAACTTTGTTGCGAGCAATCACTTGCTGGCGGTAAATGCCTAAGTTTTGCCGGGTTTTATTCGGGCCTTTGGTAACCACCAGAGGCCAGGTAATTAATGGGCCTGCATCACCAGGCCAGCAGGTTTGAATTGGCAGAGTAGTTAAGTCTACCTCTTCTTTGCTAATGATGACTTGTTGGCAGGGAGCTGTTTTAACCAGCTTGGGGCCCATATTCATTACTTGGCGAAAAATAGGTAATTTTTCCCAAGCATCTTTCATTCCTTTAGGGGGCTCAGGCTCTTTTAAAAAAGCTAATAATTCACCTATTTCACTTAGTGCTTGGGTATTTTTTGCTCCCATTCCCATAGCTACTCGGTCAGCAGTGCCAAACAGGTTGGCTAGCACAGGCATATTAAAACCTTTGGGGTTTTCAAATAATAATGCTGGACCACCTTTTCGAAGGGTGCGGTCGGCAATTTCAGTCATTTCCAGATAAGGGTCAACTGGCGTATAGATACGTTTTAATTCGCCTTGTTTTTCTAGTTGGGAAATGAAGTCTCGCAGGTCTTTATATTTCATTAATACCCCTGACGATAGCTATTGGCATATTCTGAGTAAATAAAGGTATAGAGGAGTCATTAATTAGGGGAGAGGAAAATTAAAGCAAGAGAAGTTTTTAAAACTTCTCTTGCTTTGAAGGTTACTTCCGTTTCATTGATTGGAAGAATTCTTCGTTGGTTTTGGTGTCTTTCATCCGGTCTAATAAAAATTCAACCGCAGAAATTTCATCCATAGGATGCAGTATTTTGCGCAAAATCCACATCCGTTGTAGCTCTTCTTCGGTTGTCAGTAAGTCTTCACGACGAGTGCCGGAGCGAGTGATGCCAATAGCAGGGAATACACGTTTTTCAGATATTTTTCGATCTAGGTGTAATTCCATATTACCGGTTCCTTTAAATTCTTCAAAAATAACTTCATCCATTTTTGAACCGGTATCAACTAATGCAGTAGCCATAATAGTTAAGCTGCCACCTTCTTCTATATTACGGGCTGCACCAAAGAAACGTTTTGGTCGCTCTAGAGCATGTGCATCCACACCACCTGTTAACACTTTACCTGATGAAGGAATAACAGTGTTATAGGCACGGGCTAAACGAGTAATAGAGTCAAGTAAAATAACAACATCTTTTTTATGCTCAACCAGTCGTTTAGCTTTCTCAATCACCATTTCAGCTACTTGAACATGGCGAGCAGGTGGTTCGTCAAAAGTACTGGCAACAACTTCACCTCGAACTGAGCGAGCCATTTCTGTTACTTCCTCTGGGCGCTCGTCAATCAATAGTACAA
Organism: Spartinivicinus poritis; assembly: GCF_028858535.1. Taxonomy (NCBI): domain Bacteria; kingdom Pseudomonadati; phylum Pseudomonadota; class Gammaproteobacteria; order Oceanospirillales; family Zooshikellaceae; genus Spartinivicinus; species Spartinivicinus poritis. Next base: position 261,174 of record NZ_JAPMOU010000004.1, on the reverse strand, counting down.
TTAAGTGGCATTCTGGATTGTTACGGGCAATATTAGAGGCAATGTTTTGTAGCATTAGGGTTTTACCCGCCTTTGGTGGGGATACGATCAAGCCGCGTTGGCCTTTACCAAAGGGAGCAACTAAGTCAATTATACGGGCAGTGAGGTCTTCTGTTGAGCCATTGCCTGCTTCCATTGTTAATCGTTCTTGAGGAAACAATGGTGTGAGGTTTTCAAAAAGAATTTTATTTTTTGCATTTTCGGGTTTATCGAAATTGATTTCGTTAACCTTTAAAAGTGCAAAATAGCGCTCACCATCTTTAGGTGGGCGAATTTTTCCTGATACAGTATCACCAGTACGCAGATTAAAGCGACGGATTTGGCTGGGTGAAACGTAGATGTCGTCAGGGCCGGCTAGATATGAGCTGTCAGAAGAACGCAAGAAACCAAAACCGTCTTGCAGAATTTCTAATACTCCATCGCCATAGATATCTTCACCACTGCGCGCATGGCGTTTTAATATGGTAAAGATGACATCCTGTTTACGAGAGCGGGCTAGGTTATCAAGCCCCATCTCGGTGGCTAATTTTAATAATTCAGGAACGGATTTTTGCTTTAGCTCGGTAAGGTTCATAGTAAACTAAGATACGTTGATGAAAGGTAACTCTCTGTAGATGCTGAATGCAACGGAGGAACTGCTCTCTGGTTTGGGTAGCGTTAAGATTAATTTGTTTGGATTGCTTTAAATAACCTCTACCTATCGCCTGATTATTTCTTAGCTGTAGCTAAGTGGTAGTTGGTCGCCGTTATCATTTTGAGTTACTCAGATTATTAATCACTGTAGTTTTTATAAGCAACTCTTTACAAAACCTCTTATAAGAACCTATTTATAGGCGTTTCTAACTAAGTGTCTCTTTGTAAAGTACTCTTTATACGCAGTGGTGCTATTCACGACTGTGTAAAGAGTAACCATCTTTATCTACAAGATCTATCTATAAGACGGTTTAAATAGTGAGAGTAACTTAATCTATAGGTCATTACTTAATATAACAGCATTCATTATTAAGATGCTTGTCATTATATAAAATGCTTGCTCGCTATTTATATACGAATGTCATCTATATGTGAATATTTAACGACTATAGATTTATGAGTAACGGTGGTTATCAAGGTTAATCTAACATTGAATAATAGAAACTGTCGAGTTTTAAGTCCAGTATTAATTGAAAAATAATTGGGTAAATACCAAAAATTGAAGCCAATCCTCAGAAGTATCAAGGGCTGCAGGACAGTTACGGTTGATATTAACTAAGCAGAAAGGGGGGATTCCCCCTTTAAATTCTTTACAGATTGCCTTCCAGAAATGCGACAAGCTGACTTTTTGAAAGGGCGCCAACTTTGGTGGCCTCTACATTACCATTCTTAAACAACATGAGAGTTGGTATACCACGAACACCGTACTTAGGAGGAGTCTCTTCATTATCATCGATGTTTAATTTACACACCTTCAGGCGGTCTTTATATTCGTTAGCAATTTCATCAAGAATGGGAGTGATCATTTTGCATGGGCCACACCATTCTGCCCAATAGTCAACAAGCACCGGCCCTTCGGCATTGAGTACATCTTGATCAAAACTTTGATCCGTTACATTAATAATATGTTCGCTCATGTTGAAATCTCCAGCATTTATTGCAAGTCAGTCAATTGCCCCTATCATAGCACTGTGTCACAACGGCTGAGAAGCTATATGGCTGATAAGCTATAAGGGGTAACTTTGTATTCGACAGATGCTTTCCTTTACGATTATTTTGTTTGCAAATAACAGGCTTGCAAGTTACAAGTTTGCAAATAGTAGGAAACAAAATATGCCGAAACTATCCCTAACCAGTGGTTTATTTTGTTAAGCTATAACACTTTGTCATTGAAATTATTGGCATAGCTAATGACCGCAAGGATATCTCGCTCAAATCACTCTGACCAGTGTTTAATTGCTGCAATTGATCTTGGTTCAAATAGCTTCCACATGATTGTGGCTCGTTTGGACCAAGGTGAAATAAGACCGTTGGAACGGCTGGGGGAAAAAGTCCAGTTGGCTGCGGGGCTTGACGATGATGACTATCTAAGTGAAGAAGCTCAGCAGCGTGGCCTTGACTGCTTGAGGCGGTTTGCCCAATACACCAAGCACTTAGAGGTGGGTAAGGTGCGAGTGGTGGGTACAAATGCGCTTAGAACGGCCCACAATCGCGATGAATTTATTAAGCGCGCTCAAGAAATTCTTAGCCACCCTATAGATGTTATCTCTGGCAGGGAAGAAGCACGTCTAATTTATCTTGGTGTTTCTCATACACAAGCAGATGACTTAGGACGTCGGCTAGTGGTGGATATTGGCGGAGGAAGTACAGAGTTTATTATTGGCCAACGCTTTGAACCCCAGTTGCTCGAAAGTTTGCATATGGGATGTGTAGTGTACAGTCAGCGATTTTTTCAGGGGGGCACCATTACCAGCAGGCAGTTTCAGGAAGCCTATTATGCTGCTCGTCTGGAGCTTTTAAATATAGCCGCTCCTTACAAAGAGGCTGGCTGGGAAGATGTGATAGGCTCATCTGGAACGGTAAAATCCATACAAAATGTTCTGCTTGCAAAAGGCTTAACCAGTACGGGTATTACTGCTGAGGGAATGGAGGAGCTGCGCAAGTACATAGTCAGTGTTGGTCATATTGACAAAATGATGCTTGAAGGCTTAAAGCCGGAACGTGTCAGTATCTTCCCAGCTGGTTTGGCAATTTTAATGGCAGTGTTTGATGCCTTTAAGGTTGACCGAATGTGTTATTCAGAAGGTGCCCTTCGGGAAGGACTGTTGTATGACATGGTAGGCCGCTTGCGTCATGAAGATGTTAGAGAGCGGACTATTACTGCTTTAATGAAGCGCTACCATGTTGATAGGCAACATGCCCGACGGGTCGCGCGCCATGCTTTGATGTGCTTTGATTATGTGGCGGATCAGTGGCACTTAGAGAAAGAAGATCGTGAGCTACTTAATTGGGCTGCGCTGATTCATGAAATTGGCTTGGATATCTCTCATACCCAGTTCCATAAGCATGGTGCTTACTTAGTCAATCACTCTGATCTGCTGGGTTTTTCTAAAGACTACCAACAGCAGCTGGCTGCTTTGGTACGAGGCCATCGTCGTTCCTTTCCCTTGGATCTACTGGCTGAATTCCCCCCTGGTTTGGCAACTCGGCTAAAAAAACTTTGTATGTTGTTGAGACTGTCGATTGTGTTAAATCATATTCGTTTGGATGAAGTGTTACCTGAATATACAGTAACTGCGGGACCTGACTGGCTGAAAGTATCATTAGGTGCTGGCTGGCTTGAGCAGCACCCATTAACAGAAGCTGACGTTGAAGGGGAGCAAAAGTATTTTGCCAAAGCAGGTTATCAGTTGATAGCTGAGTAATTTTCCCTCACCCCAGCCCTCTCCCAGAAGGAGAGGGGGCTAAGAGGCTTTAACTCCCTAGTTTCTCCAGCAACTTCTGTTGGACATTGATAATGTCTTCCCCTTCACTTGGCGTGTTGAGTGTATAGCTACCATCGCTTTGTAGTTGCCAGCTCATACAGTTATCTGTCAGATAGATATCCAGCTCGCGTTTAACTCGACTGACCAGTTTGGGATTCTCGATAGGGAAGCAGGTTTCGATTCGATTATCCAGATTGCGCTCCATCCAGTCAGCACTGGCGCAGTACACTTTGGGTGCATCATCGCTTTGAAAGTAATACACTCGGGTGTGTTCTAAAAAGCGGCCAACAATTGAGCGAACCCTTATATTTTCAGATAAGCCTGGAATACCAGGGCGAAGGCAGCAGATACCACGGATTATCAAGTCGACCTTAACCCCTACCTGAGAGGCTCTGAACAACGCCTTCATGACTTTAGTTTCGGTAAGGGCGTTTACTTTAATAATAATATGGGCTGGTTTGCCTTCTTTGGCATTATGGGCCTCTTTATAGATCAGCTCCACCAAGCTTTTTTTCAGGGTAAAGGGAGCATGTAAGAGTTTCTTCAGCTGGACTACTTTCCCCATTCCAGTGAGTTGTTGAAATATTTTATGTACATCTTCAGTTAAGCTTTTATCACAAGTTAGTAGGCTGTAGTCAGTATAGATTCGAGCATTGCCTGCGTGATAATTACCTGTGCCTAAATGCACATAACGCTGCATTTTTTTCCCTTCACGCCTCACAATAAGTAACATTTTGGCGTGAGTTTTATAGCCGACTACCCCATATACAATGACAGCTCCTGCTTCTTGAAGTCGGCTGGCTAACTGTAGGTTATCTTCTTCATCAAAGCGGGCTCTAATTTCAATCACTACTGTGATTTCTTTTCCATTTCTAGCTGCTTCAACTAAAGCATCAACCAGTTCTGAGTTTGGGCCTGTGCGATACAGGGTTTGCTTAATTGCCAGCACCTCAGGGTCTTTGGCGGCTTGCCTTACTAAGTCAACAATTGGAGTAAACGACTCAAAAGGGTGAAGCAATAAAATATCGCTGCGTCGAATCGCTTGCATCATATCTGCATTTTTTTTCTGGATAATTTTAGGAAACCCAGGGCTAAATGGTACATACAACAAGTCAGGTCGCTCTTTTGCGTTGCATATATCCATTAATCGAGTGAGGTTAACAGGCCCTTGAATCTCATAAAGCTCATCACTGGAAAGGCCAAAATGCTCCAACAAAAAAGTCGACAGCTCTTTCGGGCAATTGGCCGCTATTTCTAAGCGTACAGCATCACCATAGCGTCGAGCTAATAACTCACCTTGTAAAGCACGGGCCAAGTCTTCTACTTCTTCTGAGTCAACACTTAAGTCGCTATTACGTGTTAATCGAAACTGATAACAACCTGTAACGGTCATCCCAGGGAATAGGTCTTCAACATGATGGTGAATGATTGACGATAAAAAGATATAGTTATCACCACCATTACAGACTTCATCAGGAATTCTAATCAGCCTGGGTAAAGAGCGTGGTGCTGGGATGATGGCCATCCCTGTTTCTCGGCCAAAAGCATCTTTGCCTTCAAGAGAGACAATAAAGTTAAGGATTTTATTGGCTAATCGAGGAAACGGGTGTGCTGGGTCCAAACCAATTGGGCTAATAACAGGCATAATTTGCTGATAGTAATATTCACTTACCCAAGCGGCCTGTTTGGCATTAAGCTGACTTCGGCGCAAAAAACGAATATTTTCTTCAGCCAGGGCTGGAAGCAAGACATCATTTAAAATTTCGTATTGATGCTGCACCATTTGGTGGCAGGTACGACTGATTTCGTCTAGGGCTTGCTGTGGTTGTAAGCCATCAATACTGGACTTTTCTCTAGCAAAGGTGATTTGCTGTTTTAGCCCAGCAACTCTGATTTCAAAAAACTCATCTAGGTTACTACTGAAGATTAATAAAAATCGTAGTCGTTCCAATAAGGGGTAATTGTCATTGAGTGCTTGCTCCAATACCCTTGCATTAAACTGCAAATGGCTAAGCTCACGATTTATATAGTATTCTGGGTTAGATAAGTCGGTGACTTTTAGTGGCTCTTCACTATTTAGAGAGTCATTAACTTCAGGAGGGGCTGGCTCCTCTTTAGACTGTAGAGAGTTGTTACCTGTGGCAGGGGTTAGGCTCATAATAATCCTTGCTAATTAGCTGAAACAGACGCAGCATTTTTCTGAAATTTTATTGCATTAATATATAAATTATATGGCTAAATTAAGTTTGGTGTCTGATATGGAACAACAGCGCATTTAATACCCTGTTATCCCATATCTGCTAGTTTTCACGACCCCCTCTGAAGTGAGGGTGTTCTATTTTAGAAGTGTTACGGTTTTACTTGTTAATGTTGCTACCTAAAAGAAGTGGACGTGAGGCTATTCATTTCGTGATCCCTTTATGTAGAAGCAGCTAACAGTAACTTTTGCAAAGGGCTGGAAGCACCAAAACTATCAGCTCTACTATTCTTGCAATCAGCGATTCAGTAGTTGGGCTGCTGATTTGGCAAAATAAGTCAAAATAGCATCTGCTCCCGCGCGCTTAAAACAGGTTAATGACTCCATCATGACTGCTTCTTGATTAAGCCAGCCTTTTTCAAATGCAGCCATATGCATGGCATACTCACCACTCACTTGATAGACAAAGGTTGGCACTTTAAATTCCGTTTTGATTCGTCTAACGATATCTAAATAGGGCATGCCTGGTTTAACCATCACCATATCAGCTCCTTCAGCTAAATCGAGACCTACCTCGTGCAGTGCCTCATCAGTGTTAGCAAAATCCATTTGGTAAGTTTTTTTATCACTCTTACCTAAGTTGCTGGCAGATCCAACTGCATCGCGGAAGGGGCCATAATAATTAGAAGCATACTTGGCTGAGTAAGCCAGAATTTGGGTATTAATAAACCCTTCTTGCTCCAGTACCTGGCGAATAGCACCAACCCGCCCATCCATCATATCAGAAGGGGCGACTATATCTGCCCCTGCTTTAGCATGGGATAGGGCTTGCTTAACTAAAACCTCAATCGTTTGGTCGTTCAGAATATAACCATCTTGGTCGATAATACCATCTTGGCCATGACTGGTATAAGGATCCAATGCAACATCAGTAATGACACCTAATTCAGGAAGCTGGTCTTTTAGCGCAGTCACGGTCCGTTGAACTAACCCGTTAGGATCATAGGCAGCTTCTCCCGTTAGCGATTTACTCTCTGCACCAGGGGCAGGAAACAGAGCAATTGCTGGGATGCCTAAGGCATGTACGTCTTTTGCTTCTTTTAACAGTAAGTCAATTGAATAACGGTGAATACCCGGCATTGACTGGACTGGTTGGCAGGTGTTTTGTCCATCAATAACAAACATCGGGTAAATTAAGTCATTAACCGTAACGGTGTGCTCTTGTGTTAACTGGCGAGAAAATGCATGAGCTCTAATACGACGTGGGCGCCATGCGGGATAGTTACGTTGACTTTTCATCACAAATCACCTGATTACTGAAAAACGGTTGCAATTATATAAGAATTAAGCGCCAGTATATAGGACTGGTAAGGTGTTATTGGAGCCTGCTGCTTCGGTTATAGAAAGGTTTGATGAGTTGTGCAATGCCCTTGCAAAATTGTCGAGCGATCTTCTCCTAGTAACGTTAAGTTTTTTACATGATAAGCAAGCCCATTTTCCTTAATAGTAGTGACATGTGATAAGCGAGTAAGTTTATCACTTAAGATAAAGGTTTTTTGCTGGTTGGCTGTTACTTTTTCAACAATAGCTTCACCATTATCATCTACGGTGAAAGCACCTACATGTGTGTCGACATAAAAGAGCGTTTTGTCTTTTAATAAGGGGATAAATTGCTGGTTTTCGATAAGTGTTGTAAAGCGACATTCATAAAGCATTGGGTCTGCACTGCAACTGGTACACACTATGAATAAGGTTAATGGCAAAGTGAGGAGTTGCATTGTTAATTCAACACAATCATTAGTTAATTATTTATAACTATAGTGCGCTTTATTCTCTTCGGGAGTAGAGATTTTGGTCATTTTTCAATATAAAGAAATCGTGATAAAGTAAACACTTGACTGAACGCATTGTTAACAAAATAACCAATAAATAAAATGGATTTTTTACAATCAAAGCTGCTGTAAACCAAGCTTTGAAAAATCAAAATCTGTGAAAAGCTTTAGTTTGTAAAAATAGTGTTTTTAAAAACTAAAACCTTTAAAAGCAAGTCTGATGAGGTGAGGAGAAGCGAGTGAAACGAGCGGTTCTATTAGTCTTAGTTGGTATGTTATTACCTGGTATATCTGCTGCCGCAGGAGATCCAGCCAAAGGGAAAGCAAAAGCTGCCGTGTGTGCGGCTTGCCATGGAAAAAATGGCGTGGCGATGGTGCCCATTTATCCCAATCTAGCAGGGCAAAATCAGGCTTACCTGGAAAGTTCACTGAAAGCCTACCGAGCCAAACAGCGACAAGGAGGGCAAGCTGTTGTTATGCAAGCTCAAGCGGCTAACTTGTCTGATGAAGATATTGCAAATTTATCGGCATACTATAGCAACTTAAAGTAATGTACATCTCACTTTAAACGCCTCTAGTCCGAATTTTTTTCGTACTCCTTCGAGAAGGATTTTTGGGCTAGGGAGATATTGTTAAGCTGATTATTCACTTTTTACTAAATTAAATTGAGCAATTAGCCGTTGTAAGCGAGGACGAGAAATTCCTAAAATTTCACATGCATGCCCTTTATGCCAATTAGTATAGTGTAGTACTTTGGCTACATGTTTTTTTTCCATTTCTTTTAAGCTATATATTGCTTGCTTATTTGACTCAGCTTGTGTATCTCTGTTGGGAGTCATATTTAGCTTAGTGGGGTGTTGGGCAATGTTATCGGGTAAGTCTGCAAGAGTAATGATTTCTCCACAACATAAAGCTGCTGCCTTGGTAAGTGTGTTTTCAAGCTCGCGAATGTTTCCTGGCCAATCATATTGATAAAGCTTATCCATTACTCCCACAGCAACTTTGTTCACTTGACGGCCTAGCATTTTGCTTGCTTTGGAGAGTAAAAAGCTAACTAATTCTGGTAAATCTGATTTGCGTTGGCGAAGAGGGGGGAGGTGAATGTTTACAACCTGTAGCCGATAGTAAAGGTCTTTTCGAAATTGCTTTTTCTCAATAGCATGTTCTAAGTCCGCATTAGTTGCATTAATAATACGAGAATTGATGCTAATAGAGTCTTGGGAGCCTAAAGGGTTTACTTGTTGTTCTTGTAAAACACGTAACAACTTTGCTTGAATAATAGGAGATAGCTCCCCAATTTCATCAAGAAATAATGTGCCATTATGGGCTAATTGAAATTTTCCTGCTTGATCAGCAACTGCACCAGTAAAAGCCCCTTTTTTATAACCAAAAAGCTCAGCTTCTAATAAACTGTCAACTAATGCAGCACAATTTATTGCTATAAAAGGCTTATTATGTCGATCACTAGCATGATGAATGGTTTTTGCTACCATTTCTTTTCCTGTACCACTTTCTCCTGTAATCATGATTGTTGCACAAGTATTAGCAACTTTACCGATTGTTTTAAAGATTTTACGCATAGATGGACTGGAACCAACAATAGTTGGTTGAATAACAGTTGGAATTACTAGGTTTTTATCAATGCAAGACTTTTGATAATTAATAGCTTGCTGAATGGCTCTATCTAACTCAAATATATCTATAGGTTTGTAAATATATTCGTCTGCTCCTCTTTGCATCGCAACAATAGTGCTTTGCATATCATGAAAAGCAGTCATTATAATAATTCGGCAGTTACTCCATTGAAGTTTGAACTTAGGAATAGCCTCTAAACCATTAATGCCGGGCATGCAAATATCAAGTAAAATAACATCTGGTACATTTGCGATTGATAAAGCTTCTTCCACATTACCTGCTAGGGTTGTTTGGTAATGTTGACTTAAATGCAGTTCCAAGGTGCGGCGGATGGCTAGGTCATCATCAACAATAAGAAGGTGCGTCATTGTTCGATTGCTATCGCTTCAGGTAATTCATAGGTGCTAAACTGTTTATTTACTCGTGTATAATCGATTGGTAAGTATAGTATTGCTCGAGTACCTAGGGGCTGTATAGGCTCAAGCGTTATTGAACCTTGGTGTTGTAATGTTAATTGGTTCACGATAGCTAGGCCAAGCCCTGTGCCTTTATTTTTAGTTGTATAAAATGGCTGAAAAACTTTGTTAAGGTCTGCTTCTCTGATGGTTTCACCATTATTTTCGATTACTATTTGTAAAAAATGATTAGAGTTATTAACTTCTTTGGTTGCTGTGATAGTAACATTTCGTTTGGTTGTTGGTAGTATATAAGTCGCTTGGATAGCATTGACAAGTAAATTTTGTAAAATACGACGAAGCTTGGTTGCATCTGCAAAAATATGTGGTGAGTTACTCTCAATATTTAATGAAATAGTAGCATGGCTTTCTTTTATTAGTTTGCTCTGGCAAGAAAGGGTACTTTCAATTATTTGCTTTATTGAGGTCCATTCAGGGGTAAGTTTTTCAGGTCTACTAAATGATAATAAATCATCTAAGGTTTTTTCCATGTAACTTATTTGCTCAAGAGCAATCGAAAATAACTCGTTAGCTTTATTTTCTTGTTTAACATAGTGGTGCTGGCTCATTTGCAATGCCATCTTAATGGAGCAAAGTGGGTTTCGTAAATCATGAGCAATTGTTGTAGATGCTTGACCAATCGCGGCTAATTTTTCACTGGTTTGTCTTTTTTGACTCTCTTGTTGTACTTGCTTGGCAAGCCTTTTTTCTTCATTAATATCTTGTAGTAGAACTGAAATATATAGTACTTGATCTTGTTCTTTAATTGTTGAAATGGCTAGCCGAACCCATTGGGATTGAGCTGAGTGCTTTTTGTCTAATTTGACTTCTCCTGTCCAGTGTTGGTTTTCATGTAAGCTATGAAAAATAGTTTCTTTTAAATTTGGATCAAGCTCAGAATTAAATAGTTGAGCTGGTTGATTAAGAATATCTGTTATTGGTTCTTTAATCATGTTGATATATGTATCATTAGCGTAAACAACGACACCCTTTGGGTCTGTTAATATTACACCAAAAGAACTTTGATCTACGACATGACTCAATCTTAGTAGCTGATCTTCATTAATTACTTGGGCAGTTATATCTTCACCTACTAATGTTACTGAATGAGTATGGTGAGTTAGAGCTGGGCTGTAGGTAATAGTTAAGTTAACAATTTTTACTGAATCATCACTACACTTTAGTAAGGTTGTATAATGACGAAAACTTTGCTGCTGAAAAAAAGCTTGGTTAATTTTATTTTGTAATTGATGGCGTAGTTTTTCAGGTATGCAAATTTTCATAAACGGTTTATTAACTAATTGATCTTTATTGAACTTAGTCAAAGATAAGAAGAAATCATTACAAAACTCAATGTCTCCATTTTGGTTGAGAGTAATTGCAGCCAGTTGAATTTTTTTTAGAACCTGGCGATAGCTTTCTGCATATTGATGTAAGGTTTGAATTTGTCTGTTTTTCTGGTGAAAATAGGCAAAAAGAGAAGAAGCAAAGAAAACAAGTATGCCGATAACGGTATATAGAGGAATTAAGTACCATAGTTGGGCGTAGCTCATTTTTATAGTGCTTGAAACTATCCATAAAGGTGGAACTTGATGCTGTTTAAATAGTGGAGGATTAATCTGACTGTAGGTATATAGGGTATTTTCACTGTAGTAGTGGCCTGAATTTTTTTTAAGCATAGTTTGCCATAGCTTTGGCTTTTCCTGGTTGAAATAAGCTTTTGTTTGTATCAGTTTTGACTGATTAGACTTATCTGTTGGGGGAGCAGTTAGCGATATTGGGGATATGGCAGAGTAGCCTGAATTGTTTATTAAAAAAACTTTACTGTGGTTTTGTGAGTAAGTGGCTTTACCATATAACTGGTTGATGAGGCTGTGTGCATGATAATTGATAGCAACGGCTCCCATAAACTGAGAGTTTTGGTAAATAGGCTTAACAATACGAATTGTAGCTTTTAAAGGGTATTCCAGTTTGCCTCCTTCCATATTCCAGTCTAATGGTGAGATATAAACAGAGTCCTTACTTATATATTTTACTGCTTTAAAATAGTATCTGTTACTTTTATCTTGTAGTTTTTTTTCTTCGACAATGATAGGTGAGCTTTGTTTGTTATTTATCCTGATTAGCTCCCTGCCGTCACTGCTTATAAAGCGAACCTGGTCGTAGAATTGTCTTGTTTTGATTAGCCTGCTGACAAAATTAACAATACGATTTTTAATTGAAGTGGCTGATCTAGATGTTATTTTTTTAAGTTTATGATCATTTATGTAAGAGGTGATTAATTCAACATCATTAATCATTAAGCTGATTCTTTCTTTTATCAGGTATTTTGCATGCAAAATTTTATTTTGCTCGTTAGCCTCAAGCGCGGATCTGTTTTGATATACTAAAAAATAGCAGTGAATAATAGCTATTGTTAAAATAGCTATGAAACCTGGAATAAAATATATAAAGAGCAGCTTTATATAGTTGGACTGATACTGTGAATGCTGAATTGCCATTTATATATCCTGCTATAGTATATTTGTAACTAACTGTCTTCATCAGATATACGTGATATATAAGCAGCGATAGATTGTATATCATTACGTGATAATTTGGCTGCAATTTCGAACATAGGAGACTCGGGCCTATAGTTTTTATTGTTTTTAAACTCTAATAGGGTGTCTTTAATATATTTTTCATTTTGTTTAGCTAGTGAGGGTATGTTTTTATTACCTTTGGCATTTTTTCCATGACAAATAAAGCATGCGGTGTTAAATATTTTTTCTCCCCGGCTGCTTAATGATGATTCTTTTTTATGCTTGTTTCTTATATCTGATTTTGAGTAATATATAGCAATATCAACCTTGTCTTCTAATGATAGCTCAGCTGATATTTTGTTCATTGTTAGACTTTTTCGTTTATTTAGTGAGTAGTTTATAAGTTGGGTAATAGTATATTCAGGGTTTTGTGAAGCAAGGTTGGGTATATATTCTTTTTGACTATTGCCATCAATTCCATGACAATAAGTGCATATAAATACTTTATCTTTGGCTGAGCTTAACGACTTTTCTAAAGCAGTAGGGTCAGAAAGTTTGCTTTTTAATAAGTCGTTAAACTGCTCGTTATTAGCACTTGTTGATTGAATATATAATAAAGCTAATGCAATAACAGGTAATTTTATCATAAAGCCCGCCTTTTCATCCGTTGAAAGTTTTAATCCATTTTATGATTTTTAGGCAGTAACGGCGCTTTGATCAGATAGATTATCAGCTCCTCTCCTTTTGACATTAAATATTAGGGCAACTAGTACAGCAAAGGTAAATGATAGTGCTAGCGCTGAAAAATATAATAAAGTAGTTGAGTTAGATGACTCTACAATTGGTGCTACCTTTGCCTTCTTTACCAGCCAAATAGTTGAATAAGACTTGTTGTTTATATTGCCAAATGAAACTTTTTCATATTGATAACTATGACTAGCACCCTTAAAAGTACCTTTCGTATTTTCTTGCATGACACTCCATAGATCAGGATGTTTCTGATTGAAGAGGTGGTCAGAATCTAATAAGTTGGCTGCATCTGGATCAAAAGCAGTGACACCATCTTGGCTGATCACTAAGTATTCTTCTCCTGCTACAGTGTTGTTTAAACTGCCAACTAGACCAGCAGCTAAATAGTTTATCAGTAATACACCCTGACTACTGGAAGTAAGATCAAGCTTTATTGGTATACCGATACGTATTGTTGCTTTTAAAGGTAGTTCTACAGAGTCTGCTTCAATGTTCCAGTCTAGTTTTGATATATAAAACTTATCGGGAGGACTTGAGTAAATATCTGTAAAATAATAGCGGTTTGACTTATCTTGTAGTTTGTCATCAGTTACTTTGATAGCACCATCACCACTTTTATTTAGACGTAATATTTCTTTCCCTTTTGAGTTTAATAGTCTGATTTGGTCATAGTACTTTCTGGTTTCAATCATTGATTCAAATAGTTTGATAACCGAATTCTCTTTTTCAATATGAGGATTGCTGGTAGTGCTTTGAATAAGGCTTGAAATGATACGTATATCTTGTTTTATATTATTTATACGATCTGAAAGTGCAACTTTTACGTAAGAAAAATCACTGGAAGTATCATTTTTTTTAGGAGTTTTCTTGCTAAGAAGGTTGTTACTTATTGTAATAATGACAGCAGCAACTATAAGATGTGAACAAAATATTATTGCTAATAATTTTGTAAAGCTTGGCTTCTGTGTATGCTTTTTTTTCTTCATCTTTGCGCTCCATGCAAACTTGAGTTGTGTTTCCATTCAACTCTTGTAAAGCTATCACCCTGCTTTTTTGGGTGAGTGTTTAGAATAATTTTAGCTTAAATTTCGCTGTGGTGTGCTAGTAATCAACTGTCAAGAGTAATCAACGGTTATGGCTATACCTAATTTGAGGCATGATCATCAACTGATGATGACCATATAAGCCTATAAGTAATAGATGAGTGGAGTTATTGTTAAATATTTCATATATTAACTTTCATCCATATTTTTTAAGAATGAAGATAGCAAAATATAAAAAGTATTTTTGAAATGCTACGCTTGTTAGCTTTGAGGTGCTGCTTTTAATTCTTTTTTGTTGGTTGCTATTGAAATTGTTTGGTTTTTAGTCTTCATGTAATGTGTAAATCTCCATTATAACCTATCAATAAGCCAATAATAGGTAGACAAATAGAAACATGGAATCGATACAGACCATTATATTCCATTTCAAAAGCAGTAAGCTTGGGCTGAAGTGGCTTAGGAATGTTTATACCAAAGATAGATGTCTTTACTACGTTATATATGAGTTTGTTATTTGTTACGTTTAATTTTAGTAGTAACTTAATTGGTCCGAGGTTTTCAATTAAATAATCTCCCTGTAACTTAAAACTACTTTCCATAATATGATTTTCAAAATGTCTTTGCCACTTCATGATATCTTCATTATGACTACCATAAACCTTTAAATTACAGTTTGAGTTGGCTGGGGGCATTTTAATTATATTGGCAAGAAAATTGGCTAGCAGGTTTCCACGCTTGACAGTAACTGATCCCTGTAAGTATATGTCTCCGCTATGAGCTTGTTGTAACAATGGGGGTAAATCTTTAAAAGACTCCCCGAGATGCTTATGTATGATATTTTTTTGCATAATATGGTAAATTTTAGTGCTATAGCTATTAGCTTTTAGACTAATAGCTGTAGAAAGTGTGAAATGATAATTTATGCAACGTTAGTGGTTAGTAAGCTCCGGCACTACTATCTGGTTTACCTGAAAAAACTTTATAACTGTATACTGTATAGGCAAGTACAACAGGTAGTAAAATTGCCACACCAACTAAAGCAAATTGTAAACTATTTTCATTGCCCATTGCCTGCCAGATAGTTAGTTTTCCAGGAATGATGTAGGGAAAAACTAAGTTCAATAATCCTAAATATAATATAAATAAGTAGCTGCAAAACAATAAAAATGCTTGTTTAGATGAGTTTTGCATACTGCTATTACTTTTTATTGTAAGAAAACCAAACAGGCCAACTACCATAAGAATCATCCATTTGTAGCTAATGACAGAAAGTACAAATGTTGTATCTGTCCATGAAAAGTTACCAAAAAAACTATATACCACAATTAAGCTAAGCAGGCTGAATAAACCGATCATTTTATTTGCAATACGATTACATTTTTTCTCTAACATAGGTTCAGTATTAATTTGTAACCATAAGCTGCCAAGTGAGCAATAAGCGATAGTGATTAGTGCTCCCATAGCCAGAGAGAAAGGATGTAACCATAAAGGAGTCAGCTGTTCATTATTTACTTGTAAACCCAGTAATACTGAACCTAAAATTGTACCTTGACTAAATGCTGCTATAGTAGATCCAGCAAAAAAACTAAAATCCCACCAGACTTTGCTACTATCTGCTTTAAAGCGATACTCAAACACTACACCACGAAAAATTAAAGCAAACAGCATTAGAAATACTGGTATATATAAAGTACCTAATACTTGGCTATAGACTTTGGGGAATGCAACCAGCAGACAAACACCAGCGAATACCATCCAGGTTTCATTTCCATCCCATACGTGTTTGATAGAATGTAGAGCGGTCATTCTTTCTTGCTTATTAAGCCAGGGGTAAAGTATACCGATACCAAGATCAAAACCGTCTAGAATAGCGTAAACAAAAATCCCGAAAACGATAACTAACAACCATACTACTGCTAAGTCCATAAAGATTTACCTTTAGTATTAAATAAAACAAGTGCAGTCAATTTCATGATTTTTTGCTGTATAAAGTAGTAGGTATTTTTCCTCCACTCTTGAAGTGCGATCCTTGCCCCATTAAGAGTTAACAAGGCATCCTTGTCTTAGCTACAGAATACCCTACTACCTCATACAATATATTAATGTTATAGCTAAAGTTTTTTCATGCTGGCTTAACTTGCTTTGTATTACTGTTTACTGCATTTGTTATGTTTTCTGAATTAGTTGTTGAATTAATAGTCTCAGGTCCTTGGCGGATTAGTTTCTTGAAGAAGTGCAGGTAAACACCAAATAATAAGGTATAAACAACCACGAAGCCAATTAAACTGATGAGAACTCGTTCGGCAGGCAAAGGGGTGACTAAGTCACTGGTACGGAATAAACCTTGAATTAACCAGGGTTGCCGGCCGACTTCAACTACATACCAGCCGGATAAAGTTGCGATGAAGCCTAGTGGTGCTGACCATTTCAGTGTTTTTAAATAATAAGTGTTATTAAACAGAGTACCTTTTTTAGCCAGCCATAGGCCCAGGTAAGCCATAGCGAGCAAGAATATACCTATCCCTATCATTAGGCGAAAACTATAAAAAACTACTGCAACGGGTGGGCGTTCATTTTCTGGTACGGCATTTAAGCCTTGCACGGTACCATCAGCGTCGTGAGTTAAAATCAAGCTTGCTAGTTTGGGAATAACAATTTCAAAGTCATTTTTCGCTTGTTGTTGGTCTGGGATAGCAAACAGTCGGAGGCCAGCTCCCTGTTCAGTTTCCCAGATACCTTCCATTGCAGCCACTTTTACGGGTTGATGTTCTAAAGTATTAAGGCCATGGAGGTCACCTACAAATGCCTGAATTGGAGTCAGCACAACCAGACCTGCCACCGCTATCCCTAAGCTTTTTTTGGCAAATTGCTGGTGCCGTTTTTTTAATAAGTAATAACTGGAAACACTTGCTATCACCACTAATGTAGTAATAAAGCTAGCAAGGAGCATATGGGCAAAGCGGTAAGGAAATGAAGGGTTAAAAATTACCTCGAGCCAGCTAGTGACTAAAATCTGGTCATTTTCGATAATGACGCCAGCGGGTGTATGCATCCATGAGTTAGCGGCTAGAATCCAAAATGCAGATAAAATGGTACCAACAGCTACGATTACTGATGCACCAAAATGAATTTTTTCGCTTACTCTATTCCAGCCAAATAGCATAATGCCTAAAAAACCTGCTTCTAAGAAAAAGGCGGTGAGTACTTCATAGTTGAGCAAAGGACCTATGACGGGTGAAGCGATCTCAGAAAATTTATTAAAGTTGGTGCCAAACTGATAAGAAAGCACCAAACCAGATACGACCCCCATACCGAAGGTAATAGCAAAAGGCTTAATCCAGAATTTAGCTTGTTGTAGATAAATGGGTTGGCGAAGTTTTAACCATAACCCCTCCATAATGGCAATATAACAAGCTAGCCCAATAGAAAGCGTGGGAAAAATAATATGGAAACTGATAGTTAATGCAAATTGAATACGGGAGAGTATGGCGGGGTCAAATTCCATAATACCGCCCCCTAATTAGCATTACGCTGATTGTGAGCCAATTGAACTAATCCAGGAAGCAACGCTATAGTTATGATCAGCCCAACAGATAGTAAGTCCATCATAAGAACGCTATTATTCATTTCAGCCTACCTCTCAACATGCTTTATTGATTACAACTATTTGTACTTGTTACATTGCAAAGCACTACAAAGAACATGCCAGCTTTAATCGTCAAGTAGATTACAATGATTTAGCGCAATTAAACGGGCTTTGATAGAATGCCTGTAAACATCATTTACAGATTGGTGGGAATCAGCTATCAACACTGTTAACACTGAAGCCATGACTTTGATGACTGCTTTCTATATATCCATGAGTCTAACAGTCATTACGGCTGTTCTGGCTGGCGCTTGGTTGATCATTAAATCAACACAGCACAAGGCTTTACGGCCGTTGGCTGGTTTTTGTTTGGCGATGGCTGGATGGTGTGCTGGGCATTTACTGGTGCAGTTTGAGGCATTGATCATTCGCCAAACAGGCTTGGCGCTTTTATTAGCAAATCCGTTTATTCCCACCTTTTTTCTTCACTTTACGCTTAATTTTATTGGTGATGCTAGTCAATCTCAGTCATCACCAGCACTTATAAAAACCATGCAACGCCGTATTGGTATTTGGTATGGGCTTGCTGCGGTTGTATCTATTATTAGTTGGCTGGCTGCTGATAACTTTTTACAACCTTGGCTATCTTTTAGTGCATTTATTCACTTAGATGGGTTTGGCTGGGTGAATCTAGCCTATACCGTACTTGTCGGGTTAGAAGCACATTCGTTACTTATCTGGGGATGGCAAGTTAGTTCTGCAAATAAACGGCGTTCTATTGTTGCAATGTTTATTGTGGGTGGCTGGGGATTGCTGTTAGCAACGAGTTTTGTATTCCCTTCAGTTAACATTGATGTTTTTCCTTATCCTATGTTGTTGTTGCCTAGTTATGCTGTTTTACTGGTTTATGGTGTGACTCGTTATCAGCTAGTGGAAGTCAACCAGTGGGCCAGAAAAGCCATTAACTGGTTGGCTCTAGTCACTGGGGTATTTATTGCTATTGCATTATTTAGTGCAATAGCGGGTTCATTAGGAATAACAGCTTTGGCTGATGTACCACTACTTCAGTTATGGCTTTACTCACTGTTTGTATTGGCAGTGGCTTGGATGCTAAGCCAGCCTGCTCATTTATTGGCTGATCGGATTATTTATCCTGGGGCCCACTTGGATCAAGGAACACTTGATCAGTGGTTAGCAACATTGCAGCAATGTCAGAGCTGGGAGTCGCTAAAAAGAACAGCTGAACAACTACTTCAACAACATCTTGGACGAATGCTGCATGTTGAGTTTGCTGTAGAAGAACAACCTCAAGATCCTACTATTTATTGCTTAAAACGCTCAGAGTGGGAAATTAAACTGGTTGGCTGGGAAGATTTAACACCGAGTTTACGCCATGTAGGAGAGGTTTTTGCTGCATTATTATTGAGCAGTGCTCGCCTGGTTGAGCAGCGTTTACAGCTAGCAAAACAAGAAAAACAACGACTTGCAGAGCAACATTTAGTGGAGTTGGGTAGTTTATCGGCGGCAATGGCTCATGAATTACGTAATCCACTGAATATTATTTCAATGGCAGCTGCCCAAACGGACAAGACGACTCGAAGCTATATTCAAGCCCAAGTAGAAAGGGCCGACCAGTTGGTTAGTGATATGCTCAGTTATTCTGGCAGGTTGGAACTTAGTTGTGAGATGAATAAACTAAAGTTAATTGTTTCAACTGTGGCTAGTTATATAGAGCAGAACTATCAGATTAAAGTGTCATCTGATATTGAAAATGATTTGGTAGTTTATGGAGATTGCGGAAAAATACAGCAAGTATTAACTAACTTATTAGAAAATGCTGCTGCATTCACTCGAAATCAATCAATGCCACAAATCTTGATTAGTGCAAATAACATACAGCAAAATAGTGGCGACAACTGTTGTGAAATCATAGTTCATAATAATGGCCCTGCTATTACCGAAGAGATGAAAAAGCAACTATTTATTCCATTTGTCAGTAAGCGTGCTGGGGGGAGTGGATTAGGACTAGCAATAATCAGGCGAATAATGGAAGCTCACCAAGGGTGTGTGTATCACTCAGATTCTATGGGGTGGAATTGTAGCTTTATCTGCCAGTTTCCTTACCCTAAATAAGGTTGCCTCAAATTGAGCAATAAAATGAATGATGAACATATATTAGTGATTGACGATGAACCTGCATTTTGTGAGCTGTGCAAGCTTTGGCTTGTGCAACAAGGTTATACAGTATCTGTCGCATCAGATACTGAGCAGGCTAGGCAAGTTTTAGCAAAGCAAACAATAGGTTTAATATTGCTTGATCTTGCCTTACCTCCTTCTTTTACTCCAGAGGAAGGGTTGCAGTTGATCCCTGAGTGTGAAGCACCTGTTATTGTCATGACAGGTCATGCTGATAGAGACCTTGCTTTAACGGCTATCAAAAATGGAGCATGGGATTTTTTGGCTAAACCTATTGATCCAGATATGCTGGCTATTGTTGTAAAACGTGCTCTCGTTAAACATGAATTAGAGCTGCAGTTAAGCCAGTTACGTCAACAGCTGGTACAAGATGATGATATGGGATTGGTAGGTGTTAGCGAAAATATTCAATCTACCAGGCAATTAATTACCCGGATAGCACCTACTGATGTGCCAGTGCTGATTACCGGCCCGTCAGGTACTGGAAAGGAAATTATTGCAAAAGCCATTCATCAACATAGTAGTCGAAAAAATCAGCCGTTTATTTCTGTTCACTGTGGTGCGATCCCTGCCGACTTACTAGAAAGTGAGCTGTTTGGCTATAAGAAAGGGGCATTCACAGGGGCAGATAAAGATCGAGTTGGGTTAATAGCGTTAGCGGATAATGGCACTTTATTTTTAGATGAAATAGGTGAAATGCCTAGCGCAATGCAAGTTAAGTTACTAAGGGTATTGCAGGAAGGAAGTTTTTATCCTGTAGGGGGAAGAGACCTGGTTAAAGTGAATATTCGTATTGTCAGTGCGACCAACCGCGACTTGCTTGGGGCTGTAGCAGCTGGGAATTTTCGTGATGACCTATTTTATCGAATTAAGGGTATAACAATTCAAACGTTAAGTTTGCAGCAACGGAAACAGGATATACCTTCCCTTATTCAACACTTTTTACTGCGATATAATGTTAAAAATCGAACAGCGATTACTATCCAAGCAGATGCGTTAGCATGGTTGACTAATAATCAATGGCAAGGAAATGTTCGAGAGTTAAAAAATACTATCGAAAGTTTAGCTGCAATCGCTCAAGGGCAGCAGGTAACGATGGATGAGATTAGCTTTTTGTTTACTGGTAATGAAGTAGTGCCAGTAGAGTTAAATGATGAATCTTTGGAGCAACAAGTGAAGCAATTAGAGATTCGTTTGATTACAGTGGCACTTGAGCAAAGTAATGGCAATAGAACGCACGCAGCACAAAAACTAAAACTATCAAGACAAGGGTTGCTAAAGAAAATGGAGCGATATGGTTTAAATACGCTTCGTGAACAAAGCTAGATGCCGAGCAAAATGTAAACAATTAGCTGAGCCAATATACACTATCGATATGAAAATAAATGTATTGCTAAAAGTTAGCTGGTTGGTTATATCGTTATTTATCTTATTTGGCATGTTTTTGCCTTTGTTTTCTTTAGAAAGGTTTTATTTTTTAGAAAACCAAGTATCGCTTGTTTCTATCGTTATTGACTTATTTAAAGAAAAGCAACTGATTCTCTTTTTGGCTATATTTATTTTTAGTATCGTTATACCTGTTTTTAAACTTAGTCTTATTTTTGTAATATTATTTAGAAGTATATCCTCCCAACGAAAAGCAAAATATATAAAGCTTTTACAAATTTTGGGCAAATGGTCAATGTTAGATGTGTTTATCGTTGCAATTATGCTAGTTACCATTAAATTTGGTGTTATAGCTAATGTTTCTGTGCATATTGGCCTGTACCTTTTTACCTGTGGAGTAGTGGGTAGTATGCTACTTACTCAGTTGCTATCAGTAAGTAGGGACAAACCAAACATAAATTCATGAAACAAAAGGGCTTCTTTAATAATAGTTATTTTTCATGAGAGTAAGATTCTGCCACATATGAGTGGCTATATGGATGCAGGAAGCTCTAGGCTTGTTGGTAAAAGCTGCAGTGTATAAAGAGTGAGCAGATACAACATGTTTAGAAGTGGCTACAGCCAGTGTATTTCGCTTTATCCGATCATTTTACTAGGTTATTTAGAGAAGCTTTCCTAATTGCCCCCATATTGAAGTAAATTGTGTAAGCCAGGGTGGCTGGCCCAGCAAAAAGAAAAAAGCTCTATCTTCAATGACATATCAGTATTTGCTACAAACAGGTAGCGATATGTAACTATCAGCATCAGCATTTTTTACATAAAGCAGCATTATAATGGTACGTTTGGCGTTAAGTGTTAAAACATGGCGTAAAAAGTTGAGCCAAGAGTGATATTTAAGACTCATTTTGGCTTCAAAAAGAGACTCAATAAAGATACGATAAACTTTCTAGTGAGTGGTTATTCTATAAGTTTTATTTATCAGCCCAATAGTTTTTTTTAGGTGGTTTTTATCCAAAAAAGCAAGACATAATGGAGTAACAAATAGTAACTCTATTGTAAGGTATATATTGAAGCGTATTTACCCATAAGCGACTTCGGTTATTACATATACCTGGGCTGAAAAATATTTTCATTGACAGTGTGATCGGCAACTCAAACTGAACATCTAGTCAATGTCTTTAATGAATCAAGTAAAAGACTTGGTTTTAAAGGTTTTGATGCCCCTCGCATTGAAAAAAGTGTTAGGAAGCTTAGCTAAAAAAATACTACAGCTTTCCAGAGCATAAAGTTAAAACTAAAAAGCTGCTTTTGCGTTCGCTCTAATCTTGAACGATTTTTGGCTGCTTGGTCTTCTGGAAGTCTATAGATATGGCTTTATCAGGCAAAAACACGTCAATATTAGTATTTTGTTGATCGTTTTGTCTACTAAATGCTCAGTGTAGAACAAAGCGTCTTATACTTCGTATTCAGAGTTTTTTGATGCAGAAAAAGATTTTAGAAGTATAAATTAAGCTTTTATAGAAAATTACAGAAAATTCATTCAGGTTGAAAGTTTATATTGATTAAGCATGTCATATTACATTGAGAAGATACTATAAGTGATAGACATGCTTCTTCAGAAAACGAATCAGTACAATAGGCCAGTATAGTTTTATGTTTAAAGGTTTATTGATGAGGGGAGAAACAGGGAATTTTGTACAGGAAGTTAAAAAAAATCTAGGAATTCTTATGGAACTTTCTAGGAAGGTAGTAATCGATGGTAGGCAATTAAGAGGAATAACATGAAGTGATTTGATTGTGATCAACTATACATCGCAGTTGTAGATAGCAGTTGCAGAAAGTTGGTTGAAAACAACAAATTAAGAATTTGGTATAAAAAGCAAGCTATAGCTGCTTAATAGATAATACTAATCCTCTTCATTAACTATAAAAACAGCCTTTCGATTATAAGTTTGTTATATGGTAATAACCATGGGTGCGTTGTAAATATGACTAAGATTGATGGTAGAAAGCTGTCTCATGAAGAGTTAGAAAAAATCAGAGTTGCTGCAGTGAAACGAGTTCATGCAGGAGAAAGTCCAGAGTTGGTCA
The DNA here is from genome assembly GCF_028858535.1 of Spartinivicinus poritis. Lineage (NCBI taxonomy): Bacteria > Pseudomonadati > Pseudomonadota > Gammaproteobacteria > Oceanospirillales > Zooshikellaceae > Spartinivicinus > Spartinivicinus poritis. The sequence continues at coordinate 237,984 of NZ_JAPMOU010000004.1, read as the reverse complement.
TTAAGTCAATAGGCTTTCATCGTTCATGTATTTATGACTGGCTGTCTCAGTATAAAATGCATGGCGAAGAGGGCTTGAAAGCAAAGCCAATTACCGGGCGTCCTCCTAAACTGACTGAGGAACATTTGAAGCAGCTAATATTGTTGCTAGAGAAAAAGCCAACAGAATTTGGTATTGAAAAAGTACTATGGGATAGAGATTCATTTAAGCAAATCATTGAGCAAGAATTTCATGTGAAAATTAGTAAAACTGGGGTTAGCCGTTTACTAGCAAAACTGGGTATTTATAGCAAAGAAAGCTATGATTTTTCTGCAAATGAATATCTTAGTGAAAAAATTGCTCTTCTTAAGTTAGATGCGAAAAAGAGTAAGGAAGTTTTATACTTTGTAACAAATCAGCAAGTTGTGCTTGATAATGCAAGTGACATGTCAGCAGTTTGTTTCTGTGCTGTAACGGCAAAAGGCGATTTACGCTTTATTATTACAAACAAAGACAAAGCTGGTTTTATCAATGACACATTTACTGAAATACTAACGGCAACAGTGCAGAAGCCTGTCAAACTGGTCAGATTGGAAGAGCTTGAAAAGGACAGCTTTGCTGCAAACCGCTCTTCTAGCACTACAGACATAGTGAATACACCTCTTTATTCAGCTAGTCAAACGTCATTCGTATAGGCAGTAATCGATTTGCTACCTAAAAACTAAAAATCATCCCATATTGTTAGACTGTATGGGTGATTTTACTCTCTCCTCAAAATGATACCCTTATTTATCTAGGGTATCATTTCCAGATTACTTATTATCTTTAATCTCCTTAACATTAGCACTGTCTGTTGAGCAAGATTGCTTTTCAGGATGTTGGAGCTAAATAAAAAATACAAAAGGAGAATAATTATGGCAAGTTGTAACCCGTTTGATGTTGCATTTAAAAGTGAGCCTGCAGTACTTTTCGAAAAAGTTAAAGTTATGTTAGCGCAGTACAATGGCACCGTTACAGGTAATGAACAGCAAGCATCATTTCAGTTAACTATCCCGGTTATTGGTCAGATTAAGGGTAAATATGTGGTTAATGGTAAGGTGGCCACTATTACAATAACAGATCGCCCTTGGTTGTTAGCTTGTACCACAGTAGAGAAGTTTTTACGAGATAAGATTGCTGAAATGGAAAACTTAGATTTACATGACTTGCTTGTGTAAGTAGCCTGTGAAAGAGCCCCCCTAACTAGTTAGGGGGGGGCTCTTCTATGTCTTTTATAAAACTATGCTTTTTGTAAACTAAATAGTAGAAAGGTGGCTGAGAATATATTTGATGGTTTTATCTGCGTTATTTTCAGCATCAATAATTAAGAACCAATCAGGGTTTTCTATATCAACAACCCAGCAGCTTTTAATAAACTGATTCTCTTCTCCCTTAATAATATACGCTACTAAATTTCCTTTTCTTGCTAAAGTGACTTGGTCGGGTTGTTTAAAGTCAACCTGTCTTGCTAATTTGTATAAGGTTAATTTTTCGTTATAAAACTGATCTGAAACTGATAGTGAGGCTTGTGAAATTTCGAACATAAACTTAGGAATATCACTGGTAGGGATTTTTGCATTATTAAATGCTGGTCTTGATTTTTTGTTTGTTTTTTTAAATGATATTTTGCTGCCATTTGCTAGCTTTATTATTAACTCGTTATCTATTGTAGCAATAAAAGCGGCACTACTATTTAGTTTAATACTATAATTATTATATAATAGTGGAACTAGCTGGTTAGTTTTTAGTGGATCTCTAGGCCAGCTTATTTCTTTTGCAGTATAGTCGCATAAATAGCTTGAGCAAACTGCTTTAGTAGAAGCAGTATTTTGCTGACTTACCTTAGAATCATTAGCCTCAGTAGCTGTAACACTAGTAATAACAGAGAAGCTAAATAAGAAAGCTATAATATAGTTTGTTAATGATATTTTCGATTTTTTATGGATTTTCATTTTAAGCCAGCGAGTCTACTCTTAAATATATGAAACTTTACAAAGGTTTTAAAGTGAAAGCCGTTAAACAGTTATAAGTCTAGTGAATGAATAATTTATGAATGGGTAAAGCGAAAAAAAATGTTGGACGATTTGTTGAAACTAAATTGATGTATTTAACGTTTTGTGTGTTAACTCTATTTGCTAATATACAAAAACTACAATAATTACAGTGAGTTATTAAATTTGATGCCTGGTGTAGATATTGCTGTGAATAAAGTAGCCATAGTGAAACTTGATTAACTGCGGTATTAAATAAAACGCTAAGCTTTAGATCATGCGAAGACAAGGATGTCACTAATCATGAACCTTATCGTACGAGTTAAAAAATATAACATAAACATAGTTATACTTATTGGTTGTTTTATCAACAACTTAATATGCAGGTTAGTGCAGTTGAAGGTAAATATCCCCTTATTGACCTTATTGTTTGTGTGCTTTATAAACAGTAGTTTTTCTAGTGCAGAAGTTCTGAATAAGACAGTTGCTAAGGTCTCTGACGTTACTCAGAACGGTGATAGTGCTAGTAATGCATTGATCGAATTAGGAAAAAGACTATTTTTTGATAAAAGGTTGTCAGGTGATAGTAGTATAGCCTGTAGTGATTGTCATCAGCCACAATATGGTTTTACTCACAGAACAGCATTATCGCCAGGTTATCCTGGTAATAAGCACTTTCGCAATGCCCCAAGCTTAATTAATACCGCACTCAAAACTCGCTGGTTGCATGATGGAAGAATTGCTACCAATTTAAATGATGTAGTGAGGGAAATGCTAACAGAAGATTATATCATGAATATGGATATGCGCTTAATGCAAGAGCGGCTTAAGCAAGACTTAAATTATGTAGCACTTTTTGCTAAAGCTGGCTTAGGAGAACCAAGTAATAGTGGAGTAAGAAAAGCAATACCTGCTTTCTTGGCAGTGCTTAAGTCTACAAAGAATAACTATGATCTAAATAAATTAAATAAACAAGCAAGACAAGGTAAACAACTATTCTTTGGCAAGGCTGGTTGTAGCCAATGTCACAGTGGGCACTTATATACAGATGAGCTTCCTCATAATACAGGTGTGCCAGAAAATTTATCTGTATTTCTTGACCCTTTAAGTCATCAGACCTTTATAGCTTTTAATATGTTTATGGGGGTATCAGATTATATGTCACTTAAACGAGATATAGGGGCAGGTGTATTAACCCATAAAGCAGATGGTAGTGATAGGGGAAAGTTTATTACTCCAAGTCTTAGAGAATTAAACTATACCGCACCTTATATGCATAATGGTATTTTTAACACATTAGATGAGGTGGTATCTTTTTATAATAAAGGTGGAGGTAAAGATCGTTACCTTGATAAAAAAATTAAACCGCTAGGCTTAACAAAAGTAGAGCAGAAGGCATTGGTCTCTTTTTTAAAGTCATTATCGTCTTCAGTAGATATAGCTAAGAAATATACTAATCAGGAGCATCAATATAGTTATCACTTAATTGAAAAATGGCAAGATAAAGAAAACTAATAGTTATTCTACACTGATATTAAGGAAACTCTATTATCTATTAGGTGTGCCATTATATAGTAGGATTTTAAGAGGCAGGGATTGCTAATGAATAGACTAAAGCAGGCATATTTTAGATTATTTATTGTTGTTTTAGTATTGACTTTGATCCAGAAAACTAGTGCTTCTCAGTTTCCTCCGCTTGCTCCATTAGGCAAAGTACCTGAACCGCCGGATAATAAAACGACAGAAGCAAAAATAGCGTTAGGTAAACTCCTTTTTTTTGATGGTCGACTAGGTGGTGATGGATCAACATCTTGTGCTTCTTGTCATGTACCAGAAATGGGCTGGGATTGGCCTGGCAAGCTATCACTCGGTTATCCTGGTACCATTCATTGGCGAAATGCTCAAACGATAATCAATGCAGCCTACTATGATAAATTGTTTTGGGCCGGAGCCTCTAAATCTTTGGAGGCGCAAGCAAAGTCTGCAGCTAAAGGAGCTGTTGCGGGAAATGGTGAAGATGATTTAATGGAAGCTAGATTGGCACTGATTCCTGAGTATCGCCAACAGTTTAAAAAAGTATTTGGTGATGAATGGCCTAAAATTAATAATGCCTGGAATGCAATTGCCGCATTTGAACGTACTTTGATTCAAACTGATACTCCTTTGGACCATTTTTTAAATGGTGATAAAAACGCACTAACAGCAGAACAGCTTGCAGGGAAAAAGTTATTTGAAGGTAAAGCTGGCTGTATTCAATGCCATAACGGTGCATTAGCATCTGATCAAGCTTATTATAATATTGGTGTACCTCCCAGTAGTGAGTGGCAAACAAACCCTCTTGCACAAATCACTATGCGTTATGAGCTTTATGCTAAAGGAATGGATGAGCAACAATATCGACACACTAAAGCAGATCCAGGAGCTTATTTTCGAACCAAACATCCTTCTATGAAAGGAAAGTTTAGAACACCATCATTACGTTATACACTTTATACCGCACCTTACATGCATAATGGCGAATTAGCTAGTCTGACAGATGTTATTGATTTTTATGATGCAGGTGGCTTTACCAGTGATGGTCGAACAACAGCCTATCCAACAACAAAGAGTAAATTAATTAAGCCATTAAGTCTTAATAAAAAAGAAAAAAAGCAACTGTTATCTTTCTTGAAGGCATTTTCTGGAAAAAAAATTACTATTGAGCGCCCCAATTTACCTGCTTATCAAAAATTGTTTAGTAAAAAAGAGCTAATGGAGGCAAAAAAATGACGTCACTTGAAATTAATGATAATGCTGATGATAAGAATGCCTCTTGCTTAATAAGTCGTAGGCAATTTTTGTTTAACTCAAGTACGGCTGCGGTAGCATCTTGTGTTCCGTTAGTAATATATAACCAATCCGGTGAAGCACAATCGCTAACGGCTAAGATGGTTAAATATCCAAACAGGCAACTGAGTAAGTTAAGTGAGCTGAAAGTCAATGAACCAATTAATATTAACTATCCTGATAATGGGAATAATACAGCTGCTATTTTAGTAAAATTAGGCGTACCAGCAGGCGGCGGGGTTGGCCCTGATGAAGATATTGTCGCATTTAGTTATTATTGCAGTCATCAGGGAGGGCCATTGCAAGGTACTTATAAAGCTGTCGATGAGCATCGAGTATTAGGCCCTTGCCCATTTCATTTATCTCTATTTGACTTAACCCGTCATGGTATTTTAATTGCCGGGCAAGCTTATCAGAGTTTGCCGCAGATTGTGCTGGAAGTCCAAAATGACAAAGTAATTGCAACAGGTGTTATGGGACTACTATTTGGGCGCACTAATAATTTAATAGCAACGGCAAGAGGATAAAAACAATGGTTAGACATATTTTCCCCCCAGAAGATCATATCCCCTTACCACCTCCTACTGCCGATGTTATTACAACCGCTTGTGACTACTGTGTGGTTGCCTGTGGGTTTAAAGTTTATCGGTGGCCAGTTAGAGAGCCAAGCGGAGGGATGAAAGCAAGTGAAAATGCTTTTGGGGTTGATTTTCCTAGTTTTCCACTACAAGCTTGGGTTGCTCCTTCTCAATATAATGTCATTATGCATAAGGGAGAGCCCCACCATATAGTCATCGTTCCTGATAAACAAACAAAAGTCGTTAATAAAATGGGTGATTCAAGTATGCGTGGCGGGCTATTAGCGCAGAAAGTTTACAATCCACTAACAGCAACTAAAGATCGCTTATTACAGCCATTAATACGTGTTGGTGGTGTGCTACAGCCCGTCAGTTGGGATTTTGTTATGGATGTAGCAAGTGAAATTGCTGTTTATGTAAGAAATAAGTTTGGAGCTAATGCTTATTGTGTTAAGACTTATTCTTATCAGTATATTGAAAATACTTATGCAATCACCAAGTATGCTTTACGTCACCTAAATACGGCCAACTTTACTTTCCATGATACGCCTTCAGATGTTACATCAACACCAGGATTCCGTGATGCTGGGTTTGATAATTTTGGGCCAAGTTATGAAGATTGGGGGGCTGCTGATGTATTAATGGTTTGTGGAACTGATCCCTATGAAACAAAAACGATTTTATTTACCCAGTATATAATGCCTGCGATTCAAAAAGGGATGAAAGCAATTGCTCTTAACCCAAGAGAGACTTCAGGTATTGCTTATATGAAAAAAATGGGAGGCCTGCATATAGATTTATATCCCGGTACTGACACTTTAGTATTAGGTGCTATCGCAAGAGTTATCATGGAGAATGGCTGGGAAGATACAGAGTGGATTAAGCAATGGGTAAATAATAAATGGGAGTCAAACTCAGGATTTGGACAAGGAACACGTAATACACCATGGCAATGGCGAACCACCTGGGGAAAATTTCAAACAAAAGGCTTTGCTGATTATAAACAATGGAATTTCTCGCAACCAGAATATGAGCCAGGTTATGCAGCAAAAATTGCTGGTATTGATGTTGAAAAAATATATTTGGCCGCAGCAATGTTAGCAAAACCTAATCCTGATGGTTCTAGAGTAAAAGCCTCTTTTGGTATTGAAAAAGGTTTTTATTGGAGTAATAACACAGGCAATACTAATGCAATTTCAAGTCTGGCAACCATTTGTGGAGCGGGTGGCCGATCTGGAAGAGTGATTGGCCGTTTTGGTGGTCATCAACGGGGTGGTGTTTGGGGAGGTAAATTACCGAGAAATAAATCGCCTGAAAAATTGCCCGGTAGACGACGCAGGGCTTTGGATGTCGATCGTTGGCTGGTATCAGGCCATACTCGATTAGCTCATGTCATAGGCACCACTTGGATTCAAGCGATGACGGGCTCACAAGGCTTATACCGCAAGTTTCGTGAGCTAACTCAAGGTAACCCTCATCAAGTTAATAGCTTTGAAAAAGAGAAAATTATTAACACTCTTAAAAACCGAGTGGACTCAGGAGGAATGGTAGTATTTAACCAGGATATTTATATGCGAGATCCCATTGGTGCTCGATTTGCTGATATTATTTTTCCTGCTGCTACCTGGGGAGAAGAAAACTTTACGCGGGCTAATGGAGAAAGACGGTTAAGGTTATATCAGAAATTTTACGATCCACCAGGTGACGCTAAACCAGACTGGTGGATTATAGCCCAATTAGCTCGCAAAATGGGATATGATGGCTTTGAGTGGAAAGATTCTAATAGTGTTGCAGAAGAAGCAGCACGATTTAGCAGAGGGTCTAGAAAAGACTTTTATATGGTCAAAGTGGCTGCAAAAAAAGCAGGTACTACTTTACATGAACAATTCAGAAAAATGGGTACAGAAGGCATTCAAGCCCCGGTATTTTTTAACTACAAAACGAATAAATTGATAGGCACCAAACGACTTCATGATACAGAAATGGGGCTGGAGGAGCTTGCAGAAAAAGGCTTAGAAAATGGACCTCAAGGCGCTAATATTATTCCTAAAACATTACTAGCATTTAATACCCACACAGGAAAAGTTAACTTGCAGAAACACCCCTGGAGTTTATTTTCAGATTTTCATCAATGGATACAGCCTAAAGAAGATGAACTTTGGTTTACCAATGGCCGAATAAATGAAATATGGCAGTCAGGTTTTGATGATACTCAGCGAAGAGCCTATACCATGCAGCGTTGGCCAGAAAACTGGGTAGAGATTCACCCTGCTGATGCCAAAACCAGAGGTATTGAGTCTGGTGACAGAGTTATTTTATATTCTGATCGGGTGCCCTGTTTTAAAGACACTTTACATGGTAGTTATGAGGGGCAATTTCAATTCTCTGAGCTGTTAGCTAAGGGACATATTGAACTAGAGCAAGCAGCAGTAACAGCCATTGCAATGGTAACACCTGCAATTAAGCAAGGTGTGCTGTATTCCAATATGTTAGATATGCGTCAGCCAACCAATGCTCTAACTGCCAGAGTAGTTGATAATATTAGTGGCAATTACAACTACAAGATGGGCGTTGCCAGAGTAAAAAAAATGAGTGAGTCACCTTATAAACGTCAGTTTCGTAACTTTTCCTTTGTACCAAGAAATATTGTTTAGAAGAGTTCGAGCAGTTTCTATAGTTCATATAAACCTCTCTTAATCTCTTGTTGTCCTCTGCGACCATTTGGAGCCTATATTGGCTCTATTTTTTTGTCGGACAGTTTATATTCTCTCTGTAATAGAGGCTCAAGGCTTATTGTAAACTCGTGGTATGGAAGTTATTGCTTGGTTATCTCTATCAGATAGGCAGTGATATCAGGCAGGAATGTATAGTTGTTGGTAAATATAATGAAATAAATTCATTTAAATCAGGTTCTATAAGATAATAGCTTAATAAAAGCTTGATATAAGGTTTGGTTATGATAGGGCTTGATATTGTAAGCACATCCCGTTTGTTGATTTTTTTGGTAGCTATTGCTTTGTTAGGCTACTTTGAGTACCGGTATCCATATCGAGTCGTGAAAAATAAATGGACGCATCTACTGAGTAACTTTGCACTTATTGGTATAGCAACCGTTATTCTGAGGGTATTATTTAAAGTATTATTACCTCTTTCAGTCGCTATTGTGACAGTTAATAATAATTGGGGGGCGATCCATTGGTTAGGCTTGTCGGAGCTGACAGATAATGTCGTTATGATGATAGGCTGGGTTATTATGCTAGATTGTGCAATTTATTGGCAACATAGGCTGATGCATAAGTTACCCATATTATGGCGTTTCCATAAAATACATCATGCTGATCGAGCGTTTGATTTCTCTACTGGTGTTCGGTTTCATCCAGTTGAAATGATTATTTCAACTTTGTTTAAGTCTTTATTAATTGTCTTGTTAGGTATACCCGTTATTGCTGTAATCATATTTGAAATCTTACTTAGTACCTCGTCGCTATTTGAGCATGCTAATTTTCGTTTGCCAACAAGGGTTGACCTACTATTAAGAAAAATACTGGTTACCCCTAGTATGCATCGGATTCATCACTCAGTAGTCGTAACAGAAACAAACTCCAACTTTGGTTTCAGTTTAAGCTGGTGGGATTACTTGTTTGGCACTTATCGGGATAAGCCTGTAACCAATGAGGCAGTTATGCCCCTTGGCTTAACTCAATATCAACACAGTGATACATCATCTATTAGTTGGATGATGATACAACCATTTAAACGGTCATAGGGCTTGTATTTATGTCTAAAACGAAGTTAATTGTATTGGCAGTAGTGTTTATTGGAGTAGGGGTATTTTTTAGTCTTGACTTGCATCAGCATCTGACCGTTGATGGAATAAAAAGCCTATATGCAGAGCAAATAGGGCCTATGCAAGAAAATAACCCTTATACCCTTATAGCAATATTTTTTGTAATTTATGTGTTTGTAACTGCACTTTCTTTACCTGGTGCTGCAATAATGACCATTATTGCAGGGCTTATATTTGGGTTATTCACAGGTGTTATTATTGTTTCTTTTGCCAGCACAATAGGTGCTACTTTAGCATTCTTAATTTCAAGAACTTTATTAGGCGAGTGGGTGCAGAATAAATTTTCTTCTCACCTTAAAACGATTAATGATGGGGTTGAACGAGAGGGAGGGTTTTACTTATTTACTTTACGTCTAATACCTGCAATTCCTTTTTTTGTAATTAATTTGGTAATGGGGTTAACTCCAATCAGAGTGCTGCAGTTTTTCTTTGTCAGCCAAATCGGAATGTTGCCTGGAACAATTGTTTATGTCAATGCTGGGGCTAGTTTATCAAATATAGAAGAACTATCAGTCACTGGCTTGTTTACCCCAGGCATTATTATTTCATTTTTATTATTGGCTGCATTCCCATGGATTGCTAAAGGTATTATTAAGCTGGTCAAGGTCAAACAGTCTAATTAAAGTGGAAAATAAATTTTTACCTCTTAAGCTAAAAATAAGGTTTTTAATATGAGTAAACAGCCTCAAGCGTTTTCAAAGCCAAGCCAGTTTGATACGAATATCATTGCAATTGGGGCTGGCTCTGCTGGTTTAGTCACTTCCTATATCGCTGCAGCCGTTAAAGCAAAGGTGGCTTTAGTTGAACGTCATAAAATGGGTGGTGATTGTTTGAATACTGGCTGTGTTCCTTCAAAAGCATTAATCCGATCTGCAAAAATTAAACACTATATAGATAGAGCTGAAGAGTTTGGGTTAGAACAGGCTGCTGTTACAGTAAACTTTGCTAAAGTAATGGAGAGAGTACAGCGTGTTATTAAAAAAGTTGAGCCTCATGACTCTATTGAACGGTATACGGGTTTAGGTGTTGACTGTATTACTGGCCATGCTTTAATTAAGTCTCCTTATGAAGTAGAGGTTGATGGCAAAGTCATCACCACAAAAAATATTGTCATTGCAACTGGGGCTCGTCCATTTATACCCCCTATTAAAGGAATAGAAACTATAAATTATTATACTTCAGATACTATCTGGGAGTTGCGTGAACAACCAAAAACGTTACTAGTACTTGGCGGTGGGCCGATAGGTTGTGAGCTGGCGCAAGCATTTTCTCGGTTAGGATCAAAGGTAATTCAACTGGATATGGCTACACGTATTCTGCCGCGTGAAGATGAGGATGTTTCCAGGTTCGTAACTGAAAAATTTCAAGCAGAAGGTATTGATGTTAGGGTAAACCACAAAGCAATAGAGTTTAAGCAACAAGAAAATAAAAAAGTGCTGATAGCTGAATATCAGGGAGAAAATATTGAAATTGAATGTGATGCAGTATTATTAGCGGTAGGCCGCCAAGCAAATACTAAAGGACTAGGTTTGGAAGAATTAGGAGTAGAACTAAACCCACAAGGCACAGTAAAGGTAAATGAATATCTACAAACAAATTATAAAAATATATATGCATGTGGTGATGTAGCTGGCCCTTATCAGTTTACCCATACTGCAGCCCATCAAGCCTGGTATGCCTGTGTTAATGCGTTGTTTGGTAGATTAAAAAAATTTAAGGTCGATTACTCTGTCATTCCATGGGCTACATTTACAGATCCTGAAGTGGCTAGAGTAGGGTTAAATGAGCAAGAAGCGAAAGGTCAAAGAATACCCTATGAAGTGACTTATTATGGTATTGATGATTTGGATAGGGCTATTGCAGATGAAGAAGATCATGGCTTTATTAAAGTGCTTTCTCAACCAGGGAAAGATAAAATTTTAGGCGTCACTATTGTTGGTTATCATGCGGCTGAATTAATAGCTGAATATGTGAGTGCCATGAAACATGGCTTGGGCATGAATAAAATACTCGCTACTATTCATATTTATCCCACTTTGGCTGAAGCAAACAAGTATGCAGCTGGTATGTGGAAGAAAGCACATGTCTCCCCAACAATTTTATCTTGGCTGGAAAAATTTCACCAATGGCAGCGAAGACTATAGTTATTTATTCTGTGCAGGTTTGAAGCACTACGCTTACCCACCCAGTAATGTATAAAAAGTGGACGGGTAAAAGTCGATAAATGACTAGAGTTATAACCTTCACCAACAGTTGATAGGTATATTAGGCCATCTTTACTTGATGGCCGTGCTCAAAAGTCTTTCGTATTCGCTATTTATTAGAGCTTAGCCGTGACTAAGCAAAGCTTTCGAGTTCAACTTGTTGGGTTGTTGAATTAGCTTGAGAGGAGTGAGACTCAATGATAAATAATAGTAACTCCTCAAAGTTATCGCTTGGAAGGTTATAAAAGGATGCTAATAACATAGCTTCAAGTACAGTAAACCATGCCCATTGGAAGAAGCCTTGTTGGCTTTTATTCGTTAAACTTGAGTAGTTCTTCTTAAGAAATTGTTCATGTTTTTTAATAAGCAATAGCGCCATTTCTGTTTCACTATTATTACACCCATTGTGACATAAAGAAACACTTCGTTTATTCATTGCGGCTCCAAAACATAATATCCACTAACTAACATTGCTTTAGCAAGCAAGTTATTGGCCAGTTTTGTTTAATCTGTTGTATAAATTTTCAGAAATACTAGAATAATAAAAAATTAATTAAGCCGCTTACGGGGTCTAGCTACTTTGCCTTCTATTTTTGAGGTAATCGCTATATCTACAGAAAAAGCTAGAACAGTATGATTAGTAATATTATCAAACTCTAAACTGGGCTCGTGAATATTCAAAATAGCATTAGCAGCTGGCGATAAAATTACAGATGTTACTAATGATAGTATGCAGATCCAACTAGAAAGCTTTTCCATGGCTTATACCTCTTCCTCTTTTAAGTTTAACTGCAATAGTTACAAAATGCCTTTATTTGAAAAACTAAATAATAATTTGTAAAAGGAGGAATAAACGGGTTAGCTATATGCGGTATAAGAGGTATGGTGACTTTAATAGATATTTCTCGATTGTGTATGTTTTATTTGTTAACCTTGCTAGTAATATACCAATAAAGGCTATTTCCTAATAGCATTAAATCTTCAACAACTATTTTGTGATGAAGCTCTAATGTATTTAGGTGATAGACGACTTGTATACTCTAATAGTGATTTATATCCTATTTGGCTATATGCGGTAATAAATTATTGGTATCAGTAGCGATAGTAAGTTTTAAGACAGGGTTAAGCTAAAAGTTTAAACTATTGCCAAAAATTTTTCGGTGATGGGATTGAGTTAAAGTCTATATAATAATATTGTCCAGCCTTCAACTGTAAGGCTGGACAATATTATTATAGTAGATAAATGATCTTGAAAAACTATTTATAAAGCACTTGGATTTATATTTTAGGATTACCTATTAAAAATTTTACAGCTTTATCTCCATTTAATAACCCTAAACCAAATTCATTGCTATTTTTTATTTTATTATTTGTTGTTTCTTTTATTGCTTGTATCACCTGCCACAGGTGAAATGATTTATCTTGGTAAGGGTGATTTTGGTGTGAAGCTTGATAGAGTAAAGCGATAACTGCTGCAAGCTGTGGTGCAGCAAAGGAGCTACCAGATTCAAAATTATCAGTTATTGTTGTGTAAACACCTTCAGCTGGGATAGCTATGCTATGTAACTGAGCTTGTGGCAAATTGCCTGGTACCGTTGCAGTTAAGGAAGTTTGATCAGCAAAAGGGGTTACATTAATTGCATAGAGGATATTTTGTTGATATTGGCTTGAAAAAGGATCAGTTAAAAATTGATTAATAAGCTTAGTATCATAACATGTAATTGCACCAACTTCACCTAAACCTAACCGTTGTCTGATAGGTGATAATTTACCAAATAAATCTGTACCACAGTTTCCTAGTGATTTAGTGATAATTGATTGTTGAGCTAATGTTATCAATAGTTTTTGAAAGGTTGGATCTAACTTATTTTGTTTTTCGAGGAAAGCCCTACTCATATTAACGACAGTTACATCTTGTTGACTGATAATAAATTTTAAAGCTTGGTTATAATTTTTAGTATCTGCACTAATAGGTATGACTTTGGCGTTGGGAGCAATGGACAAAATGATATCTATAACTGCATTTCCATGACTCATTTCTACAGGATTACCAAAAACCTGACTTTTTTCGATGGAAGTATTATGCTGTTGCCTTTGAGTGGCTAATAGAGATTCTTCAAACAGGTCAAAAACAGCTATTTTGGTATTAGTGCCTGTAAAGTTTTTTTGTAATAATTTTATATTTATTTTACTTGATCCAGGGTGCGCATCCCAAATAATATTTTTTATATTATTATGCAATGAAACAAGGGTTGTAATTGCCTGGTTAAGTTGGGGCCGATACTGTGCTTGTTGCTCAGCAGGTAAAAAAGAATATACTAGCAGTACTAAACTTTTAAACTCATTAATGGTGTTAGTCCAATGATATGCTTTATGTTCCACAATTAATGCTGAGCGGTATTGCTGCTGTTTATAATCCAGTAACTTAATATTGATTGAGGACAAGTGAAGTAACTCAACAGCTTGTGTGGTTTCTGTTGAGTAGTATTTTTTAACAGTTGATATGATATCGCTGCTTTCAGTCTCCATCCCCAAAATAGCCATCAATGCTTTAATGGACTCTATATCATACTCCAATTGAGTATTGAGTTTATCATTAAACTCTAGTAAGTACTTATTGATATTGTATTTTTTTTGTACGAAATTTTTTAGCTCATCAAAAGGAAAGCTAAGAGCCATGCTTGGTAGAAGTAATAGAAAATAAAACAGTATAGTCGGTTTGTGCATATATTAAGCTCCTTCTTCTAGTCTAAATTGGTATTATTTTGTAAAGCGATTGCCATGTAACTCTTCTTTAGCATCATTCGCTCTATATAATATACTCAACTTGATTCAATAAACCTAATTTTTTAGTAATAGTGATTGTTGAAACTAGTAAAATATAACTATATTAGTATTTGTTGATGTAGTTTTAGTCGTAAAAGATAAATAATTCTATGTTTTGTGTGATGCCAAAATTAACTGACATTGATAGAGTTGATGTATTTTTTAATTGAACTTTAATTAAACTAATTTTGTGCTACCAGTCATTTATTATGCTTATCTACTCGGTGGGTTTGCGTGATAAATTAATAGTTGAATTATTGGTGCTTGTTGGAAAGTATAAAAAAAATTAGTATTGACTGGTGGGACTATTCTTGAGTCACAATTACTTTAAATTTATCACTAAGCTCAATGTGTCGAAGTTGTTGGCTTGGGACTTACTTAAAACGGTAGCTATTTCAACGTTAGTCATCACAATCACTTTGTGTTTAAGTAATCAGCATGAACAAGTAGGTTTACTGTTGGTATGGAAAATATATATTCCATTATTACCCCTGGTGTTCTTCTTTATACCTAGTGTTTGGCGTAATATTTGTCCTTTGGCTGCTATCAATCAAATACCAAGATTATTTGGTTTATCTAAGCATTACCAGTTACCTAATTTTTTGTTTAATAGTGCTCCATTTATTGGAGGGAGTATCTTGGTAACGGGAATTTTGAGTAGAAAGTATGGTTTGGATAGCAGTGGTGTGACAGTAGCTTTACTAGGGTTATTTACAATGCTGGCTGCATTAGTAGGTGGTTTACTTTTTAAAGGTAAAAGCGGTTGGTGTGGAACGTTTTGCCCATTAGCATCGTTACAGTGGCTTTATGGGCAGTCACCACTAACTAGTATAAATAACCATCACTGCAAGCCTTGTTTATCTTGTGTACAACATTGTATTGATAATGATAAAGGACTTACTGTAGTTAATGAGCTTTATCAAGGAAGTCAATTTAGGGTGAATGCTAGATTACTTTTTATCAGCATATTCCCTGGCGTCATTCTGGCTTTTTTTCTCGGGCCCGAGCAGGTAACGACAAGTAATCAAACGTTATTATTGGTTTATTTTATTGTCTTTCCTGTTTTTAGCTTAATTGTGTTTGTGCTGTTATGGAAAATTGCCTTAATAAGATTAGGTATGTTAACAGGTTTATTTGGCCTAGCAGTATTAATGATATTTTATATATTTAACGGTTCCCATATTCTTGATGGAGTTAATCAACTGACAAAAATTGAGTTGCCTCATGCATTGAGCTATGCTCCTAACTTCATAATTGGCTTTTATTCTATCACCTGGATAAAGAAAGTATATAAACAAGAGAAAGATTATCTCTCAGCAAGGAATAAGGTAAATATAAAAAATAGGATAAGTAAAAATAATCTAATCAATGTGGTTGAACTTGGTAGCAACGATGACATAGTTAAGGTTACCATAGTCAGTAGAAAACAAACAGTTACAATGGCTAAAGGAAGAATTTTATTAGATGCTTTAGAAGAAGGTAATGTTGGTGTACAAGGTAACTGTCGAGTGGGAGGCTGTGGAGCCGATTTAGTCACGATTATTGCTGGAAAAGATAATGTTTCACCGGTTTCAACAACAGAACAAATAACTTTATCTTCATTGACGAAACTATCAACTGCTCGATTGGCTTGCTGTGTAAAAGTATTTGATGATATTTCTATTGAACTAGGTGTAGCTGAGTCATTACCTAAAAACGCTGAAAGTCTTGATTGCAAACAGCTGTCTAAATATCAACAAGGAATGCATATTGTTGTAATAGGTTCAGGAATTGCTGGGTTGTCTGCGGTAAAGTCTCTTCGAGACCTTTCAGATAATTGTAATATTACCTTAATTGGTGGTGAGCCCTATTTACCTTATAACCGAATGAATATTACTCAGTTAATAACTGGAAAAATGGGACTAATAGGTTTTCAATTGCAATCAGAACAATGGTTTTTAAAAAATAAGGTAGATATGTGGTTAAATACACAAGTGATCAGTATTTCCCCTGAAAAGAAGCAAGTTACGCTAGCATTAGGTAAGCAATTTTCTTATGATAAGTTGATTTTAGCCCAAGGTAGCAGAGTTAACCCTCCTACTTTTATTAATAACCAGTTACAAGGAATTCACTCACTGCGTACGGCAGATGATGCTATCGCCATACGCAGTGATATTCAGCAACGTAATTGTAAAGTCGCTGTGGTTGTTGGTACTGGTCCGTTGGGTTTAGAGATCGCAGATTCGCTACATTCGATGGGAATTAAAGTCATTATATTGGAGCGATCCAATCAACTAATGAAGCATCATCTTGATAAAACAGCTGCTATTGTTTTGGCATTGCAATTGCGTAAAAGGCGCTTAAATTTACTATTTAATTCAAAGTTGGAGGAATGTATTGGTAAGGATAATATTAAAGCAGTAAAACTAGATAATGGACGTCAATTGAAATGTGACTTGCTGATATTGGCTACTGGTAATCAACCTAATATAGAGCTTGCAGAAGCAGCTAATTTGAAAACGAGTAAAGGGGTTGTTGTTAATAGGCAGTTGCAAACTTCGAATCCAGATATTTATGCTATAGGAGACTTGGCAGAACTTGAAAACAGTTCGAGAGTTGATGGGCTTTGGTCAGTTGCTGAGAAGCAAGGAAGCCTTGCTGCAAACAATATTTTAGGAAAAATAGAAAACTATCAGCCTGCTGAAAAAATATTGCAATTAAAAATGACTGAGATTGACTTGCTGGTGGTTGGTGAACGCATAAAGGAAGGTGGTCAGTCCATTGTGCTGTTAAACAATAAAAACTACCAATATCGTAAATTGATCATTAGTGAAGGTAGAATTGTAGGGGCTATTTTAATAGGTTACCCTGAGTTAAAACCACTTGTGTTAGCTGCAATAAACCAAAAGCTTAATGTTTCTCCTATTTTAGCAGGCCTTCGAAAAGGGCATTGGATAGCTTCATTTGATAGCTTATTACCGAGTAATGATTTTAAAATACCCTATACTGGTTAATGGCTATTAATGATTGTCTTAGTGGTCAGCAGTTGACTAGTAACTAATAAAAATAAAAAAAACAAGGAGGTTAAACAGTAGCTATGCAATTATCAAAATTGAAAACATTAGGTATCTTACTAATGCCTTTTGCATTAATTGATTATGCAAAGGCTAATTCAATGATGGTTGATTATGCCAAAAAGCAGTTATCTATTTCTAGTGGAATAAATAAGTTGACGGTTGAGGAACAACAAGGCGCTTTCCCATTAATAGCTAACCCAGAGAGCTTTAATGATGGCTTTGATCCTAAACACTTTGGTAAGTGGCAGCAGGTTGAGCTGCATCCATATACAGGGGCAACTTGTGGTAATGGGTCGCCATACAAGTTCTATGTAAATTTGAGTAAGGGGACGACAAATTTAAGTATTAACTTTGAGCCAGGAGGTGCTTGTTGGGATTATCCGAGCTGTAAAGGAGAAAATGGGATTAAAGGGGCGCGAAATATAAATGGAATACCAAATAACTATATGAATAAGGTACAAACTGCTTATTTAACGCCTTTCTTGTACCGTAATCATTATCGAGATGACTTTCCTGCACAAGACTGGACCCAAGTATTTCTGCCTTATTGTACGGGTGATGTACATGCTGGAGATCGAACAGTCATCTATAAAGATCCAGAAGGCAAAGGTAAACCTTATGTATGGCATCATCGGGGAATCCGTAATGCTCGAGCAGTCGTTGCTTGGTTAAGAGAAAATCTTAGTCAGCCAGAGCAAATGCTTACAACAGGCTGTAGTGCGGGCGGTAATGGTGCAATTATAAACTATCATTACCTGAGAAGAGATTTACAGCCGACATATAGCTATATGTTAAATGATTCAGGGCCTGTATTTAATGCATTGGATAATTCTAACCATTGGAAATCTTATCCTGCTCATCTCACCATTCGAAAGTCTTGGGGACTAGACCCTTTAATTGATGATTTAAGCCAAGAGTTAGTAGGATTAACCAAGCAAAACTTAGGTAGTTTTTATGGTGCATTAGCAGACTACTATCCTACAGATAGGTTAGCATATAGTCACTTTAGAGAGGACTTGATCTACTCGGCTTATTCCTATGAGCGGTTTTACCCTGAAATTTATAATCAATCAGATAAAAAGAAACGCAAAAAATTACTTCATAAATATTGGTACCAAGATACTGATAACTTGATAGCTGAGTTGGATAAATATGGTAACTGGGGCTATTTCTTTCCCCAATATAGAGGGTTGGCGGGTAGTCACTGCACGACTATTTTGGAATTTGCGAATAGTGATATTCAAGAAGCTGGCTTAGAATTTAATGACTTTGTTGACAACTTATTTAACCGATCAATGCCGCTTTTAAAACAGGTGGAATATGATGGCTCTCGTGATTTCCAGCGCCCAGTGAGCTGGTTGTATCGTGTTATTAATATTATGATGGGGGTAAATGATTAGGTATGGCTTTCTGAAAAACTGTGAGATAGAAAGTATTAAATAGTGGCCATATTAAGGTTGTTACCTTCTTTGATGTATGGCCACTAACGTTCTATAAAAGCTTAAGATGGTTAGAAAAAATTTTGCGTTGTTTGAATATAAGCTTTTATGAGGAGTTACTGAACTACTGGTTCAGAAGACGTATTTGGCTTAGTAGGATAATATATTTTTGCTCTTAACTCGGCGAGTTGACTAGATATGATGCGTTGTTTTTCAACTTCTGTCAGGTGTGGATATTGCTTGTCTATATTCTCTAATACTGTTATCTCTTGTTGTTGATACTGTTGGTGTTGCTTTTGTAGCAGAGGGTTTGAGTTAGCGTCATCGACTGAATAATATTTAGCCTGAATAGCTTTTGCCTGTTCTAGAATGTCTTGTTCGCTTTTGTTGGGAGAGTGTTCTAATAGCTTAAGTTCTGCTGCTAGCGACTCCTGTTTAGTCAAAGAGTTGTCTAACAAGGCTTCTATCTCTGATAATGTTTGTTCATACTGTTCACTTTCCTCTGATTCACTTTCCAAACGTTGAAATAAAGAAGTTAGCTGCTGACTAGCTTGTGGGTCTGTCAGTGACTGGGCTAGCTCACGTCCTAATACCTCTTGCAGATTATTTGCTATTAGCGGCTCAGCTGCTTTGGTATTACTATCGTTTAATAATTGATCGGCGATGTATAAGCGGTAAAGATTGATTAATAGCTTCTTCAATTCCTTTGGATGATTTTCTGGTAATAAATTCCCAAATAATTCTATGCAGGTGCTAGCCTGAGAGCTGGGACATTGTTTCATTATCAGTTCAAAACTTTGTGTTAACTGTGGCTGGGCCTCAATTGCAGCCTGTAGTAGTGAACTTTTATCATAAGACAGAAGCTGTTTGATAATATGATGGCTAACAGTTATTTTTTTTATGAAAGCTGGTTGTGAAGATAACTGTGGTGACTGCTCAGTCTTATTATTAACAACAGCTTTTGTTGTTTTATAGAGGTTGCTACTGTCGACTAGTGAAAAGGATAGGTAGCCAATTGAGGCACCTGCTGCGATAGCAATAATTGCTAGATTGTATTTTATCATGCTGTCCCTAGCGATTGTGATTAGTTACACCTATAGCTGTTGGTAGTTATTTTTTATTTCTGGTATAGGTGTGTTAGGTCGATAGTTGCGTTAGTAATTATTAATTCATATTAATTTCAACAATTAATTCGTTTGCTAGTGATTCTAAATCTAGGGCAAGTTTTTCTTTATTTATATTGGTTGGTACTTGCAGGGTGGCCTCTGCTTTAAATAACATATCACTAGACATAGGAGCTGGGCTGCACTCAGTTTCTAAGTCTATAACATTTATATGACGCTGCGCTAAAGCAGCTGAAATTTCTTTGACAATACCTGGGTGATCATTTCCAACAAGTTGGAGGGTTACTTGGTAGGTCGTTGTTTGGGGGACTGGAGGCAAGTTGCTAACTTCAAAATGGATATGACAGTTAGTAGATTTAATATTTTCTAGCTGTTTGACGAGTTGATCAGCCATTTGCTCGGGTATTTCTACTCGAACGATGCCGGCGAATTTACCAGCCATTTGACTCATTCTACTTTCTAACCAGTTGCCTTGGTGTTGGCTAATGATGTTAGAGAGGTTTTCTACAAGGCCGGGTTTATCATCGGCAATAATGGATAATATAAGACTTGTTTGCATCAAGAATCCCTCAATAGTACTTATTTAATTGTTGTAAACTGTTTTGATAATAGAAAGAGCTTTCAGTCTATTGACATTACACAGTAATCAAAATAGGGCAAATTGAAAAGAGACTAGCAGCTCTTGTAGATAACTCTTGATAATAGAGCGCTACTATTATGCTAAGCCAAAGTATGGCAGTATGTTATTAAATATGTTGTATTACCGTTAACTGGCCAATTTTTAAAGGTTCGCTGGCTATCTTCTTTATGTAAAGTCGTTTCTTAAGAAGGATGTGTCCTTTAATTTATTCGGCGGTGTAACTTGCAAGTTAAGCCAAATTTGAGTGGATAGAATGGTGCTATGTCACTTCCAACTATACGATTAAAAGCAAAAGCAGATCGCAGGCTCCGGGCGGGGCATTTGTGGATTTTTAGCAATGAGGTTGATGTTAAAGTCACCCCATTTAGTAATTTTGAACCTGGCACTCAGGCTGTTGTGGAAAGCTCTACAGGTAAACCTTTGGGTGTGGCAACAATTAACCCTAATACCTTGATATGTGGGCGTTTAATTAGTCGAGATATTCAGTACAGCCTGACTAAGTCATTTATTGTTCATAAAGTAAATATTGCCTTGTCTTTGCGTGAACAGGTTTTTAGTAAGCCTTTTTATCGTTTAGTTTATGGTGATAGTGATGGGTTACCTGGGCTGATAGTTGATCGCTATGGTGAATATCTAGTAGTACAGTTAAGTACGGCTGGGATGGAATTAGCTAAGGGTGAAATCATTGCTGCTCTTGAGCAAGCGCTGCAACCAAAAGGTATTTTATTTAAAAACAATGGCCAATCCAGAGCCTTAGAAGGGTTACCTGAGTATGTGGAAGTTGTTTCTGGAGAAGTACCTGATAACTTGCAGTTGGAAGAAAATGATGTATTTTTCTTGGCTCCTGCTAAACATGGTCAAAAAACAGGCTGGTTTTATGATCACCGGATGAGCCGGGCCAGGTTACAGAATTATGTAAAAGGTAAGCGAGTACTTGATGTTTTTAGTTATGTAGGTGGCTGGGGAATTCAAGCGGCTAAAGCAGGTGCTTCAGAAGTCGTATGTGTTGATAGTTCCAAATCAGCACTTGAGTTTGTTACTGCGAATGCTGAATTAAATGGCGTAAAGAATACAGTTGAAGCCTTATGCGGTGATGCCTTTGATACATTAAAGCAGCTAAAGGAAAATGGTGAGCGATTTGATATCGTTGTGGTAGATCCACCTGCTTTTATCAAACGTAGAAAAGACTTAACTAATGGAGAACTTGCGTACCGACGAATTAATGAGTTGGCTATTAGGCTAATGGAAAAAGATGGTATTTTACTATCAGCTTCCTGCTCAATGCATTTGAAGCGAGATGTGCTGGTGGATATTTTGCGACAGGCAAGTCGCCATTTGGATCGTAATTTACAGATTATTGAACAGGGATACCAAGGCCCAGACCACCCTGTATTACCAGCTATTCCTGAAACAGAATATTTAAAAGCCTTATTTTGTAGGGTTACATTGATTTAGTAAAAAGGGAGCTTTCGCTCCCTTTTTATCTTAGATTTATCTCAGGCTAATAATTGGCCAGCCTTTGGAGTGAGCTACTTCCCGTAGTGTGTCGTCTGGATCAACGGCAACGGGGTTATCCACTTCCTCTAATAGCGGTAAATCGTTGTGAGAGTCACTGTAAAAGTAGCTGCCATCTAAACTGTGGTTGGTTGCTGTTAGCCAATTATGCAGGCGTTTGACTTTACCTGCTTGAAAGCAAGGAGTACCCGACACTTGTCCAGTATAACGACCATTAAGGAATTCTGGAGTGGTTGCTAAAAGATGATCAACACCTAGACGTTCAGCAATAGGGGAGGTAACAAAGGCATTGGTCGCTGTGATGATTAATAAGTAATCTCCATTACTACGGTGATCATTTAATAAGCTAGCAGCCTTATCCAACATTAGAGGTTCAATTTTTTCCTGCATAAACTGCTGGTGCCACTCATTGAGCTGCTGAGTGCTATGTTGACTGAGAGGCTTTAAGGAAAACTGCAAAAACTCATTAATATCCAGATTGCCATTTAGATAAGCTTGGTAATAGTAGTCATTAGCTTGTTTATAGGCTTCAGCATCAACTATCCCTTGCTCAACCAGAAACTCACCCCAGGCGTGGTCACTATCACCACCCAATAATGTATTATCAAGATCAAAGATTGCCAGTGCCACGCGTAAACCCCATACTCCAAGTAAATTTCGAGTCTGTAAAAATCACCCTATATCAGAATGGCTATAGGTATCGTTTCGTTTTTCTGATATAGCTGAAACCACTATAGCTATAACAAACTAAGATAATATAGTCTTAATAGCCGACAGCTATGTTATTCATAAGCTATATTGCTAAGTGATGCACCCTGTAAAAAAGAGGCATCTAACACTCTTATTTACAGGATGCATCACCTGATGTAAACCATGTTACTGAAGGCGTTTTTAGGTGAAGGCTTATCGATAAGGTGTTAATAGGCTAAGTGGCCTTAGTTATTTTTTTACAGATAGATTCTAAAGTACGTTGCTGAAAGTTGCTGATTTGTGGAACAATGCAGTTAATGTTTACAGATTTCTGATAACGATGCACGCTATGAGTGATAGTCATCGTGAGTTACAACAGTCGACTGGAACAATAGATGCGGACGGATTTAGGCCTAATGTAGGTATAATCCTTGCTAATCAGCATTCCCAGGTATTGTGGGCAAGGCGGATTGGTCAAGATGCATGGCAATTTCCACAAGGGGGGATTCATCCTGATGAGTCGCCAGAAGAAGCTATGTATCGGGAACTTCATGAAGAAGTGGGATTGCAGCCTCAAGACGTTAATATCTTAGCCTGTACTCGGGGCTGGTTGAGGTACCGTTTACCTAAACGATTAGTTCGCCATCATTGCCATCCGATTTGTGTGGGACAAAAACAAAAATGGTTCTTGCTGGAGTTATTAACGGCCGATGATCAGGTCTGCGTTAGTCATACAAATTCGCCTGAATTTGACGGTTGGCGCTGGGTCAGCTATTGGTACCCCTTAGGCCAGGTGATTTCGTTCAAGCGTGAGGTATACCGTCGTGCGTTAAAAGAGTTGGCGCCACGAATGAGTCGACTGAACAATAATAATAACCGTTAGTCCAACCCGGCTACCACAATGGTTAAGGTTGCGGATAGGTAAGTATGCTCAATACGTTAAGGAGGATCGTCCAAGAAGTGAATGCCGCTCACGACCTGGAGACGGCATTGGATATTATTGTCACGCAAGTGCGTCAAGCCATGCACACAGAGGTTTGCTCTGTTTATCTATTTGATCATGAAACCAACCAATATACGCTGATGGCCACTGAAGGGCTTAATCGCTCTGCTATTGGTATCACCATTGGTCGCTCAGAAGGTTTAGTAGGCCAAGTTGGGCTGCGTGAAGAACCAATTAACTTAGAAGATGCTCCTACCCATCCAAAGTTTCTTTATTTAGAAGAAACTGGAGAAGAATGTTTCCATGCTTTTTTAGGTGTTCCCATTATTCATCACCGGCAAATTTTGGGAGTACTTGTTGTACAACAACGAGAGCGGCGTCGTTTCAGGGAAAGTGAAGAGTCATTTTTAGTCACTATGTCAGCACAGCTTGCTGGTGTTATTGCGCATGCTGAAGCCACCGGTTCCATCAAAAAGTCCAACCGTAAAAGTGGCGAGCCCCATGAAGCCAAGTTTAATGGTGTAGCCGGTGCACCAGGAGTAGCTATTGGTGAGGCGGTAGTTATATTGCCACCTGCTTTCTTGAGTGCAGTACCTGATAAAGAAGCTGAGGATGCAGATCTTGAGTTGCATTCGTTTCAACAGGCCCTGGAAGCAGTGCGTGAGGATATGCGACGTACTGCTAGTAAGCTGGCAGATCGAATCAGGCCAGAAGAGCAGGCATTATTTGATGTGTATTTGCGCATGCTGGATGACAATGCCATCGGTGCTGAAGTTAGTGCGCTGATTCGGCAGGGGCAATGGGCTCAAGGTGCATTGAGACAGGTGATTGAAGAGCATGTCCGTGCCTTTGAAATGATGGAAGACCCTTACTTAAGAGAGCGGGCAGTCGATGTTAAAGACTTAGGCCGAAGAGTCTTAGCCTACCTTCAAGAAGACAATAAGATTAATGTCTCCTACCCAGAAAACACCATTTTAATCAGTGAAGAAGTGACTCCTACCATGCTAGGAGAAGTGCCTAAAGAAAAGTTAGTGGGGCTGGTGTCAGTGTTGGGCTCAGTTAACTCTCATGTGGCTATATTAGCTCGGGCCATGGGAATTCCCACAGTAATGGGCGCAGTTGACCTGCCGTATAACCAACTCAGCGGCAAAAAGATGATTGTCGATGGGAATTTAGGTCGAGTCTATTTAAGTCCATCTAGTGAGCTATGTAACCAATACCAAGAAGTCGTTGATGAAGAAAAGCAATTTATTGCCGGTTTAGAAGGATTAAAAGGGCGTCCTTGTATTACACGCGACAACTTTCGTATTCCATTATGGGTAAATACCGGGCTAATGACAGATGTTATGCGCTCGTTAGACCGTGGGGCTGAAGGGGTTGGTCTGTATCGCACAGAAGTACCTTTTATGATTCGGGAGCGGTTTCCGAGTGAAAATGAACAGCAGGAAATCTATCGCGCCCAGCTGCAAGCATTTGCTCCGAGCCCGGTTACGATGAGAACCCTGGATATTGGGGGTGATAAATCACTATCCTATTTTCCAATTGAAGAAGATAACCCGTTTCTTGGTTGGCGAGGTATTCGAGTTACGTTAGATCATCCTGAAATTTTTTTGGTGCAGATTCGCGCCATGTTAAAGGCCAGTGCTGGGCTTAATAATTTACGTATTATGTTGCCTATGATTTCCAGCGTGGCGGAAGTTGATGATGCTTTACACTTAATTCATCGAGCCTATGGGGAGGTTGTGAGTGAAGGCGTTAACGTACAATTTCCTCCAGTGGGAGTGATGATTGAAGTACCAGGTGCTGTATATCAAGTGTCTGAATTTGTAAAACGCGTTGACTTTTTATCCATTGGTAGTAACGACCTGACCCAATATATTCTGGCTGTGGATAGAAATAATCCGCGGGTGGCTGACTTATATCACTCGTTTCATCCTGCAGTATTGTATGCATTGCAGTCAGTTGTGAAAGATGCCCATGCTGCAGGAAAGCCTGTCAGTATTTGTGGTGAGATGGCTGGAGAACCGCTAGCAGTAGTACTATTGGTTGCAATGGGGTTTGATGTGCTGTCTATGAATGCTACGAACTTACCCAAAGTAAAATGGGTGTTGAGTAATATCAGTGTTGGCTGGGCAAAAGAAGTACTAAGCAAGGTGCTTGTGCTTGATGATGCCAAGATCATTCACAGTACACTTGAGTTGGAGTTAAGAAAGGCGGGGCTGGGAAAAATTTTGACCCCTGCCAAAGAACTTAACCCGACAGAAATCAGTGCTTCACCAAATGCGTGTGGGGCCGGTATCTAAGTGAACGAAACCACTTCCAGGATAATAGCCTACTCCACCACCTTTCAGACTGAGTGCTGCACCTCTTACATCTTTTAAGTTACGCCCAGGTACAGCTATATCTATGGCTCTTCCTTTCATATGAAAGCTATTTTTAGCTACGCTACGGCCCTGACGGCGCAACATTGCATTGGTTTTTGGTGAGCGATAGCCTGAAATAACATTAAAGGGTGTTTTGGCTGGTAAATCGAGCTGATATTGTAACCAGAAAAGCAAGTCCATTAATTCTGGATCCATGCTGTATGTTTCACCTGAACGGTGGTCACGAAGTACTCGATTAATTTCAGACATAGCATCTTTTACAATTTGGCCTTTTTCCCAAAAAGTAACAGATACTTTTTCCCCCGTGTGGGTATTATTTAGTACGAGAGACTTATAAGCAGGTTGAGCAAAGTCTTTAAAAATAGAGGCTTGACTGTAACTTGATAATGCTGCTGTGGTCAAAGTAGCAGCAGAACACATCAGAAACTGGCGGCGAGACAGCTTCTGTTCCATGCTTCGATTGCGCACAATTAATACCTTTCAAAAATTAAATTTTTGATCAAGTTTGCAAGACCAAAAATAAAAGTGTTTAAAAATTGAACGATTTTGGGTTTTTATTAGTATTATTGAGCGTTCATTCATGTGAGTAATTATGCATAAGTAAGACCCGTTGTATACCTGTAGGTTCAATGTATGAAAAAATATTCTGAAAACACGTTTATCTATACCTGGCAGATAATTTTATGAGTTTGTTTTTGTCTTATATCTTAGTAGGAATGGTAGCAGGCACACTTGCTGGCTTATTTGGGGTAGGTGGCGGGTTAATTATTGTACCAGTGTTGATTGCATGCTTTGAACTACAACAGTTTGCACCTGATACGCTAACTCACTTAGCTATAGGCACTTCTTTGGCAACTATTGTAATTACTTCTCTAAGTTCCGTAAAAGCGCATCATGATAAACAAGCTGTTAACTGGCTACTGGTGAAATGGCTGACTTTGGGCATTATTATTGGCTCTATTTTAGGGGTGTTTTTTGCTGCTTCACTCTCTGGAGATAAACTGCAGCTGGTTTTTGGAGTTTTTGCATTATTAGTAGGTTTAAAAATGGCGGTAAACTGGTCTCCTGGCCAACAGCGAGAAAAGACCAATAAACCATTATTAAGTGGTGGTGGTGGTGTAATCGGCTTTTTGTCTGCCATTTTTGGGATTGGTGGTGGCACAATGACTGTGCCTTTTCTCACTTGGCAAGGAGTGCCTGTCAAGCAGTCAATAGGGACCTCTGCTGCTTGTGGCCTTCCTATCGCAATTGCCGGGGCTTGTACATATATTGTGGTAGGATGGGGGAATCCCGCACTACCCGATCTGGCTGTTGGTTATGTATACTTGCCTGCTTTGTTAGGAATTATTTTAACCAGTGTGATATTTGCCAAGCTGGGAGCATGGCTAGCACACAGGCTTCCTTCAAATTATGTACGTCAACTGTTTGCCTTGCTATTGTGCGCTGTTGGTGGGCATATGATGTTTTTTTAAGCAGCTGATGTTTTATGCTTTTGTATAAGATTTAGACTGATATTGAGAGTTTTTACGATAGCTAAGCACTCATACACCCTGTTTCTCAATTCAAAGAATCTGTCGCAAGGAGTATCAGCTTTATTGCGTGGCTACTGGCTCAATTAATTTAATGGGATGAAATAATGGTATACACCCATAACATAGATAAGGTTGCACTGGATCTAGGGGCAGTTCAGATACACTGGTATGGCCTTATGTATTTGGTTGGCTTTGCGCTTGCCTGGTGGTTGGCTAATAGCCGGGCAGCAAAATCCCAAGGGCTATGGAATAAAGACCAGGTGTCAGACCTAATTTTCTACGGTGCTTTAGGTGTTGTGATCGGTGGTCGTGTAGGCTCGATGTTGTTTTATTATTTTGACGACTTTATTGCTAGACCATGGATGTTATTAAAAGTGTGGGAAGGGGGAATGTCTTTCCATGGTGGGCTACTAGGCGTGCTGGTAGCCATGTTGTTTTATGGCCGAAAAATTAATAAATCTTTCTTTCAAATGACAGACTTTATTGCCCCACTAGTACCTTTAGGGTTGGGGGCTGGTCGAATAGGTAATTTTATTAACGGGGAGCTGTATGGTAAGCCAACAGATGGTAGTTGGGGAGTTATCTTTCCAAGTGTAGGCATAGAACCTAGGCACCCATCCCAGCTGTATGAGTTTGCCCTAGAGGGTGTCGTATTATTTTTGATTTTATACTGGTTTTCTCAAAAACCTCGTCCAAGAATGGCTGTATCAGGAGTATTTTTGCTTGGTTATGGCTTATTCCGGTCGTTAGTTGAGTTTGTCCGCTTACCTGATGAACATCTCCAATACATAGCTTTTGATTGGTTAACTATGGGGCAAATCTTGTCATTACCTATGATTATCCTGGGGGTGGCCTTTATCATTTTTGCTTACCAGCGCTATCCTTTAATTAATGGGATCAATAGTGATGACCAAGCTTTTTTAGATAAGCACAAAGCAAAAGCATAGAGTCCATTGATGCTTGAGCTTAGAAATATTAACAGACCCAAGACTTTTTCTAGATAACTTTCAAAAGCACTGGCTATTTGTAAAACAATATGAAGCAGTATTTAGATTTAATGCGTCATGTTAAAGAACATGGTGTTTATAAAGCAGATCGAACTGGTACAGGTACCTATAGCGTTTTTGGATATCAAATGCGCTTTGATTTAGCTGCTGGGTTCCCCTTAGTCACTACAAAAAAGTGTCACTTGAAATCAATTATTCATGAGCTGCTTTGGTTTCTACGTGGTGATACTAATATTAAATACCTGAAAGAACATGGTGTTTCAATTTGGGATGAATGGGCAACTGCAGAAGGTGAACTTGGCCCGGTTTATGGAAAGCAGTGGCGATCATGGGAGGGAAGTAGTGGAGAAACGATTGATCAAATTGCTGAGCTGGTAGAAGCCATTAAGCGTGATCCAGACTCTCGCCGTTTACTGGTTAGTGCTTGGAACCCTGCTGTACTCCCTGATACAGGGCTTAAACCCAGCGAAAACGCTGCAAATGGTAAGCAAGCACTGCCTCCTTGTCATTGCTTGTTTCAGTTTTATGTAGCAAATGGCAAGCTATCTTGTCAGCTTTATCAGCGTAGTGCTGATATTTTTCTGGGTGTTCCTTTTAATATTGCTTCTTATAGTTTACTCACTATGATGATTGCTCAGGTGTGCGGCCTGGAATATGGAGAGTTTGTCCATACGTTAGGAGATGCTCATTTATATAGTAATCATTTACAGCAAGCAGAAGAACAGTTGACAAGGGAGCCCTTCCCGTCACCTAAAATGAAAGTTAATCCACAGGTTACTGATATATTTTCATTTAGCTACGATGACTTTGAACTAGTTGGCTATCAGGCGCATCCGCATATTAAAGCTGCGGTTGCTGTATAATGGAAGTGGCTATAGATAGAGTTAGATCGTATTTGTGATAATCTAATAAAGTATCAATAAACATAATCAGAGTAGCAGTAGCAGTAGTGGTGGGATTAACTAGCAATCCAAAGTCACTGCTACAGTTACTCTAATTAAGCTATTGATATCTAGGATCATAAATAGGCTGGCTCGTCACGCTCACCTATTAAATAGGCAACACACTCATTCACGTATTTATTAACAGCATCTGATGGTACTTTGTCTTCAAATGCCCACTCTGTGCAAGTTGAAGCGGCTTCCTCTGTGACTACTTCTGAAATGAACAGGGATTCATTGTTGATAGTATTTTGTGAGCAACCCACGATGGATAAACCCGTGAATAATAAAAAAAAGATCGCTTTTTTCATGAGATTGTCCTTTGTAAAGAAGGCGTCCTTTTTCACCTAAAATTAGGTGATAACAGGCGATAGAACATAGTTCCAAGTAGAGATAAACTCAAACCTTGAATTCACAGTTTTTGATAGCTATTAGCTATAAATCACCTTAAATTACAAATCCGTGAAATGGTTTTAATTCAGGTGGTGATGACTACAACATAAGAACTTACTTGATTCTCAGGCACTGTATGCCGTGGAACATAGACTAGTCACTGCTTGTTTGTAGCGCATATTTATGATTTCAAAAACGGTGAATATTTATAGCGGTTATTTTGTGTTTTTTTGAAGAAAAATAAATAAGCGAAAATGCTTATGAAGCTGCTGATACCCCTTACTCTAATAGCAGTATTTACGGTAAGTAGGTGTTGGGTTGGAGTTGGCTAAGCCATTGAGGTATAAGAGGCTCTACTGATATAGCTATCTATTTTTGGTAATTAGCTTATTTCAAAAGAGTCCATACCTAGCTTAGATTTTAAAGAATCATTTTCCTTTTCAAGAGTATATATGCAGTTCATTAGTTCTTTTATTTCGATAATGAATCGCTGGATAATAGAGCGAAGATCTTCTTCTGAGCCAGATATTAGGTCGTTTTTACTTAATAAGGCTTGAAGTTCGCTGACTTTTAAATTTGAGCTTTCAAGCTCTTGTTGTAGCTTGTTAATAGTATTCTCATGCTGTCTGATAACTTCATTCTGCTGTGTAACTAACTCTTGTGGACCCCCTTCATCAAGTTCTGTTTGGTAACTTAACTTCTCTAGTTGTAATTTCATCATGTTAATAGTTTGCTCTTGTTCAGTACAAACTGACAGAAGCTGATGTATTTTTGTTGTTGGAGAGTGATTTTTAAAATGTTTGAAAACCTCAATAAATGAAACCCTTTTGCTAGGCTGATAATTGTATAGTGCATGTAATATGTTGACATGCATTTTTTTTAACTTGAATAACAGGAAGCCAAGAAATATGCAAGAAAAGAATAGAACAGTAATTGCTTCGATACCGGCGTAAAATATAAAAGGAGAAATTTCCATTTTGCTACCACTATTTTTTCGTACAAAGTTCCTTTTTGTTATACCCAATAAGTAGAGTATAGTATTATACTAATACAGTTTTTCGGATAGTTCAGATTAAATTTATAATTTCTACAATCTACTGGTTCTTACTTTATTTTTTAAAAAATAGTTTTAATTGCTTGCAGGTATAATGAAATAAAATTAAAAGTGTATTTTAATATAACCGAAATTCTATTATAATCACATCATAATGATTGATTGGTACTATGTTGCTGCAGTGAAATAACTATGTTGAAACTACATCATAAAGTATTGGGCGTTGGTGAACCTTTAATATTGGTGCATGGGTTATTCGGTTCGCTGGAAAACCTAGGAGGTATTGCCAAAATTTTAGCTGAAAAGTTTATGGTTTATTCTCTTGATATGAGAAATCATGGCCGTTCACCTCATTCAGATAGAATGGATCATCAGTTAATGGCAGGTGATGTTGCTCACTTTATGGACGAGCATGGAATTAAGGCGGCACATTTATTAGGACATTCTATGGGTGGAAAAGCTGTAATGCAGCTTGCCTTAAACAATCCACAGTATGTAAATAAGTTGATAGTAGCTGATATTGCACCAATTAAATATAGTGCCAGGCATAATGATGTATTTGCAGGGCTGCAGGCGATTAACCCAAAAGCTATAAAATCTCGTATTGAAGCAGATAAAATTTTACAGCAGCACATTAAAGAATTACCAGTAAGAAGCTTTTTATTAAAAAACCTGGTTAAAAGCACTGAAGCGGGTTTTACCTGGCGAATGAATTTAGCTGCCTTACATAATCAGTATGAAAATATTATTGATGGGCAAACCTTTGATAAACCATATAATGGAGATGTATTGTTTATTAAGGGAGGAAACTCAGACTATTTATTACCAAAACATAGAAATGAAATTATAGCAATGTTCCCTAATGCTCAAGTGAGGGAAATTCCAAATACAGGCCATTGGCTGCATGCAGAAAAACCAGAGCTATTCTGCCGGGTTGTCGAGAGGTTTCTTGGGGAGGACTAAAACCGATAAGTAAAAAGCAACTTATATTTTAATTAATAGTGAATATTAAGATATTCTAAGGGAAATGAAAATAGTATACCCAATGTAAAAGAATTTTGGGTTAGACGACTGAGTGATGAGCCCCAGTAGCATTTTTGATCAGCTAGGGTAGCAACTGCAGTAACAGATTTGCACCCATGGGGCTATGAATAATAGATGAGTGGCGTTAACAATTAGAGATAAAGTCACGGCAATTTTTAGGCCAGTGGTTATGCAACATTTGAATGTATAACCATTTTTCCAGCACATTCAGTATCATTACCTATCATTTCATCATAAGGGGTATAGTGAACAAGATTCATACAAACGATATTAATACCCTGAAAGCATTCCTTCACGCTGTTAACGCTATGAAAAATAACTGGCTGGTCTGTTATTTCGTCTCGAATGACGCTGATATGATCATGGATACGAACTTCTGCTATGTATATATCCCCTTCATGGGAAATGATGTTGAGCTCATGAATAGGTAAATGGTGAGACTTTATTTTCCTGAGATACATGCTACGAGGCTCCTTTCATGTGCAGGCAGCTGACGTTTCAATCCTAGCTTAATCAGGGGGCTTTAACCAAAAAAATGAATGAAATAATTTATAATTAACTATTAGCGAATTGCTATAGCTTAGTTATTATCACTATAATTACTAATACTTTATTTAAATTATGAATAGCTTCATATTGGAAGAGATGTTTCTTGCTACCAATTTAAATTAGTGATGAGCTTGAATAATAGCAAGCTTATTAGTAGTGTAGTTTTATTAAATGGGTATAAATGTTCCAGTTGCTACCCCTCTAACTATAAAATTAATTGTCCTGTTGGTTTTATCGGCAATAATCATGGCCATCATATCTTGTAAAGCGATCATTTTTCCAAATAGCCGTTCAAAACTTAGATTGAGTGATTGAGTTTTAGTCGCATTGGTGAGTAGATAAGGCTTTCCTTGGGCATTTAGTCGATTGTTTAATCGCCAAGCCAATACTTCCATATTCCTTGCGCTATTGTAAAGTTTTTGCTGGTCTAGCTCATCTAATACAAAAAACTCGTTACGATAATTATAAGACTGTTTGATCATGTCGGTTAAGCCTGCCATCAAAGCAAATACTCGATCACCATGAAAATGATCATCAAATGCCAATAGCATGGCGTCGATAGCCTGTTTGCCCGAAAGCTCTGGATAGCGTTTCAGGCTTGCATTATTAAACAATTGCTCAGTGCGTGTTTTAATGGTTTGATTTGGATTCTTAGCTAGCTCAGCAGGGTTACGCTTATAAAGCTTAATTAATAATCGCTTAAGTAGCTTGTTCATGTTTTGTCGAACTGAATCAGCTACTAAATCAGTGTCTGTTTTTGCAAGATTTTCAATTTGGAAAGGTTGGTTTGAGCAACTGGTCAAGGTAAAAATGCAAGCTAACAGAAGGGCTACAGCTGGTTTATAATATCGCTTCATTGGGTTTGTGTATTACTCTTATATCAAGGTTACTGGCTACTTGAACAGATAAACTACTTAGGTAGTATTTAAAAGATTACGCTATATGACTCAAAGTTCAATATAGAACAGCTTGTATATTGATAACCGTTAGTTTGATAGCCAGCAACTTGATAGCACGTAGAAGGGAGACAAGTTGTATAATGTAAAAAGGGTAAAGTGGGTTAGGCAGGTAAGCAAGTGGTGGTCAGAATTGCAACAAAAATAACGCCTTTGTGGCGTTGGGCCTTGATAGGACTTGCTATTGTTGGGTTGAATGGTTGTGCCACACTAAGCCGGGAAGAGTGTTTGTCTGCTAACTGGCAGACTATTGGTTATGAAGATGGTACTAAAGGGCGATTACCAGGCTTTGTTGCAGAGCACCGCAAAGCTTGTGCAGAGTATGGGGTTGTTCCAGACTTAACTAGTTATCAACAAGGTCGTGAGGAAGGCGTTCGCCATTATTGTCGTCCGGCTAATGGCTACTATCTG
Organism: Spartinivicinus poritis; assembly: GCF_028858535.1. Classification (NCBI taxonomy): domain Bacteria; kingdom Pseudomonadati; phylum Pseudomonadota; class Gammaproteobacteria; order Oceanospirillales; family Zooshikellaceae; genus Spartinivicinus; species Spartinivicinus poritis. The sequence continues at coordinate 204,016 of NZ_JAPMOU010000004.1, read as the reverse complement.
GGGCGACATGGCTATAGTTACTCTGGTGTTTGCTCTGAGGAGGAAGAGGCTGAGTTTTTACGGGCCTGGCACCAGGGAGAGCGTGCTTATCGTACAGAGCAGCGGATACGGGAACTAGAGCGGGAAATTTGGCAGCTTCGAGAGAACGTTGAAAGACTAAAGCATGAAAAGAGCACAAAAATTCCGCCTCCATCATGTAGGTTGGTGAAACCCTACGCATTAGGTATAGTTATACAGTCGTAAATAATGCTAAAGGGCACCTCTAATAATTGTTTGCTGTCTCTGCCCTAAAGTAAAAGTGGTTATGGCTGGTAATAGAGGGCAATTAAACACTGCATGTATAATGAAAAAAAAATTTTAGTTGTCGATGATGATATTGAGCTTCGACAGTTGCTCCATGATTATCTGGCGAAAAATGGTTTTCAAGTACTTCAAGCAGGTGATGGAACAGAGTTATTTCGCTTATTCCCTCTTCAGCCGGTCGATTTAATTTTACTGGATATCATGCTGCCTGGTGAAGACGGGTTTTCACTTTGTCAAAAAATTCGTCAATTGTCGGATGTGCCAATCATTATGTTAACTGCCAGCTCAGATGAAACCGATAGTATTGTGGGTTTAGAAATGGGGGCTGATGACTATATGGCTAAGCCTTTTAACCCTCGTGAACTATTGGCCAGAATTAAAGCAATCTTACGAAGAACAGGGCAGTCAGACAGGCAGCAGGAGGCAGTTACTGCCAAACGTTTCTTTTGTTTCTCAAACTGGGTATTAGACTCAACGGCCCGAAAACTTGTTGATGATAATGGCAATGAAGTAACCTTATCAGGTGCTGACTTTGCTTTATTGATGCTATTTTTAGAGCGCCCGCAAACTATTTTAAAACGAGATGAAATTTCCGATTTAACCCGAGGGCGAGAAGCTAGCCCATTTGATCGTTCTATTGATGTGCATATCAGCCGGCTGCGTCATCGTTTAGGTGATGATGGTAAGAACCCCCAGATTATTAAAACAGTCAGGGGAGTTGGCTATGTACTAGCAGTACCTGTCGCTCAGCAAGATGAAGTGGACTTCTAAACTTAGTAAACAGAAGCTTTGGCCTGGATCGTTACGCTGGCGATTGGTGGTTGTGCTGTTGCTGGGGGTTTTGCTGGCCCAGGTAATCAGCAGCGTTGTATGGATTACCCAGGCTCGCCGGGCAGAAGAAGCCAGTGTCACTAATATGGCGAATCATATGGCTTATGGTGTGGCTTCTACGGTAAAGTTTTTCCAGTCATTGCCCCATCAATATCGACATATTGTGCTCGATCAATTACGTAATATGGGAGGCACGCGCTTTTTTGTTAGTGTCAATCAAGCACAAATATTAGTAGACGATCTGGCAGATAGTTACTTACATGACATAGTAGTCGATCAGTTTTATACAATTTTACGGAAAGAGCTGGGGGGCAAGCCAAGAATAATTGTGCAGTTTGCTGAGGCAGAAAAGCTAAAAGTTTTTAATAACAATACCTATTTGACCGACTTACCTCCTCGCTGGGCTCATCATAGTTTACTGATTAAACCATTATCACCTCCAATTTTAGTTACCCAGATAAAACTAGCAGAAAAAGAATGGTTATATGTTGCAGCACTAATACCTCACCCAACTTTTTTAGCTAAGACTGAGTTTATATCATTTGAACGGGTATTATTTTTAGGGCTGACCATTCTTTGCGTATTATTAATTTCTTTTTTTGCGGTACGCTGGCTGACTGAGCCATTGGCTAGATTATCAAAAGCTGCAGATGATTTAGGCAGGGATTTAGATCACCCTCCACTTGCAGAAAAAGGCAGTAAGGAAATGATTGCCACTGCACGAACGTTTAATGCAATGCAGCAACGGCTGAAACGCTATATAGATGACCGGGCTCGGTTATTCGCTGCTATTTCTCATGACTTGAAGACCCCGATCACCCGGTTGCGGCTAAGAGCAGAAATGCTGGAAGAAGAAACCAGCAGAGAAAAGTTTGTTACCGACTTGGAAGAGTTAGAAATAATGGTTAAAGGCGCTTTACAATGTGCTAAAGATACGGAGCTTGATGAGCCTCAGTCACCAACAAATTTAATGGATATTATTAATAAACTAAAAAGAGATGTAGAAGAGGCTGGTCACACCATTAAAATTTATGGTGAAATTAAAAAACCTTATATGGGAAAACCGTTGGCCCTTAAACGTTGTTTAACAAACTTGATTGATAATGCTATTTTCTACGGCGAACGAGCAGAGGTAAATTTAGAAGATGATGTCGATGAAATTAAAATAATTATTCGTGATTATGGGCCTGGTATTTCTGAAGAAGAGCTGGAACAGGTTTTTGAACCTTATTATCGTATAGAAAAATCCCGTAATCGCAATACAGGTGGTACTGGTTTAGGTTTAGGTATCGCAAGAAGCATAGTGAAGGCCCATGGTGGTGAGCTGCTACTTGATAACCATCATGAGTGTGGGCTTATCGTTAGGGTGGTTTTACCCAGACACTGATTAGCATGTTGGTAACGGAATATCTAACCCTTTTCTGATAGCTGTTTGTAAAAGCTGCTGGTATTGCTTGCTTCGTTTAAGCCGGCGCACGCTATTGCTGAGAGGAGCTTTGATGTTACTATGTCGTTTGTGTAAATAAATATATAAATTAACACTTAACTCTGAATAAACAGTTATATTTAATGACTTAAAACAGCTTTGTTGTTTATAAAAGTAGGCGACAGCTACTGGCATTATAGCTACGTCTACTCGGTTGCGTCGTAGTAAGGTGGTTAACTGAGTGAGATCTTTAGCAAGAAAAACATGTTGATGATCTACAAGGGGTTTAGGTAATGACATGCCTCTAATGGTTGCTAGTCTGTAGATGGAAATTTCTTTATCTGATTTAGGTAAATTACCAAACCCGGTAAAAGCTAAAAAATAACTAAAGTAACTGGGTTCAATTCTTATTAAATTAGGGTATTTATCAATATATAGTTCATCTGAAAACATAAAATTTCCATCGAGTTTGCCTTTATTGGTGTCGCTTAATGTGCGCATGGCAGGTAGCGTAATAACTTTTATTTTGCAACCTATTTCTGAAAAAATTAAATTTAAAAATTTATCGATAAAGCCTTGTTGGTTATTGGTATGGTAAGGAGGAGATAATGGTGCCGCAAGCGTCAAAGGTGTTTTCTGACAAGAAGGAGTAGCGGCTGCATGCAAGTACTGAATATAAGTAGTTAGAAATACTAAGTTAAGCCAGGCTAAAGGCTTGTAAGATAAAATTGACAAAATACTTTTGATATACAATAAGCGATACCAGCTAATTAATTTATTGTACAAAAACGAGTTTCTAACATCTATATTAAGTTATAAGTGCATGGAAGCCACTGTTAGTCCAAATAGTGTAGAAAGGGAATGACGTTGCAGCAAGTCATGAATATAGCTGAAGTGAATCATAATAAGGCTAAGATATGAACTTTAAGCAGAGATTTTCCCCTGTGTTTATTGCTTTGGTTATGATGCTTAGCCAAATCTCAGTTGCTGGAGAAGTTGAAGTACTGCACTGGTGGACCTCTGGTGGAGAAGCCCGCTCGCTGGATGTGCTCAAACAAAAACTGGTTAAGCAGGGCCATAGCTGGAAAGATTTTGCTGTAGTGGGTGGCAGTGGTGATAAAGCAATGGCGGTATTAAAGTCTAGAGCCCTGTCGGGTTTCCCTCCTACAGCGACACAAATTTTAGGGCACCATATTCAGGAGTGGGGAAAACTTGGACTACTCACAAACTTAGACAAAATTGCTAACGAGCAGAAATGGGAAGCAATATTGCCAGACTTTGTTCGAAAACTTGTCAGCTATGGCGGCCATTATGTCGCAGTACCTGTTAATATCCATCGTGTAAATTGGCTATGGATTAATCCAAAACTTTTTAAGCAGACAGGAGCCAAGGTTCCCACTAATTTAGTTGAATTTTGGGTAGCGCTTGAAAAGTTCAAAAAAGCGGGGATAACACCCATTGCTCATGGTGATCAGCCATGGCAAAACTCAACAGTGTTTGAACTGTTAATGTTAGCGATGAATGGCGCTGATTTTTATATCAAGGCATTTGTGGAGCTAGACAATGCAAGTTTAACCAGTGATAAGATGGTGAGTGTTTTTGCGGCTTTTAGAAAGCTTAAGCAGTATATGGATCCAAATATTTTAGATCGAGATTGGAATGCTGCGACCAGTATGGTTATTAATGGTAAAGCAGCTATGCAAATTATGGGGGATTGGGCAAAAGGTGAGTTTATTACTGAAAAAAAACAATTAGGTAAAGACTTTTTATGTGTCTCAATTCCATCTACATCAATGTATTTCCCTTATGTGGTTGATAGCTTCATTATGTTTGAAATTTCAGACCCTGAGAATAAAAAAGCGCAGGCTGATTTAGTAAAAAATATTTTGAATAAAGAGTTTCAGCAAACATTCAATATGAATAAGGGCTCTATTCCTGTTCGTCAAGATATGGCAATAGGCAACTTTGATGCGTGTGCTAAAGAGAGTAAAGAGGTGCTTATTAGTAAAGACTCCAAGATTATACCTAGCCTTTCTCATGGCATGGCTGTTACAACTTATACGCAAAATGCCATATTTGATGTTGTCACTAAATTCTTCCGTAATGACAAAATTTCACCAAAAGAAGCGGCTCGGCAACTTGGAGAGGCCGTTCAAGCCAGTTTGTAATCTTGAGTTGTTGCCTGTTATTGTTTTTGTCATCAATGATTCATTATTATTGTTTAGACTTACCTTCAGAGTGAAGGAAGAGCTTGCCCACTTTTGTTTGTAGCAATATAGAAGTGTGACTTTTGTAGCAAATTACCTTAACTTAAAATTTAACAGTCCTGAGACCCCGCCACTTTTTTGTAACCAAATCTTAATAGATTTGGATAAAAAATATCCAGAACTACAGCTTCTTAAAGAATAAGTGCCACACTTGTAAGACTTTGTTACATTAGCTTGCGTTATCTTACGTTACATCCTCTAGCGCTCTTAATACACTCCAGGTAGTCGCTATAGTGCAGGAGTGCACTCTTTAGGGGCATTTGTCAGAGACAGACGACGATAATAATTATTTACAGGGTCTGATTTATGAAAAAATTTAAAAAGTCATTACTTGCCATTGCTGCTTCCAGTGTTATGAGCCTAAGTGCCTATGCTGGTGAAGTAGAGGTATTGCATTGGTGGACTTCTGGTGGTGAGGCCAAGTCTGTCGCAGTACTGAAAGAACTGCTTGAAAAACAAGGCCATACCTGGAAAGACTTCGCTGTTGCCGGAGGCGGTGGTGAAAGTGCGATGACTGTATTGAAGTCTCGTGCAGTTTCCGGAAATCCTCCCTCTGCAGCACAAATTAAGGGGTTAGATATCCAAGAGTGGGGAGAGCTAGGCTTCCTTACTGATTTGGATAAAGTGGCAGAGGAGAACAAGTGGTCTTCTTTAATGCCTGAAATTGTTAGTAAGGTGATGAAGTATGATGACCAGTATGTAGCTGTGCCTGTCAATGTGCACAGAGTAAACTGGTTATGGGTTAACCCAGAAATCTTCAAAAAAGCCGGTGCAAAAGTACCGACTACTTGGGCTGAATTTAAAGACGCAGCTGAAAAAATCAAAAAAGCGGGTTTTGTACCTTTAGCTCATGGTGGTCAAGCTTGGCAGGATGCAACTGTATTTGAATCAGTAGCATTAGGCATTGGTGGCCCAGAATTTTTCCGTAAAGCTTTTGTTGAACATGACATGAAAACCTTGCAAAGCGACAAGATGGTTGAAGTGTTCGAGGTATTCAAAAGCTTGAAACAATATATGGATAAAGATGCACCAGGTCGTGACTGGAATATTGCCACTTCTATGGTAATTAAAGGTGAAGCGGCTATGCAATTAATGGGTGACTGGGCTAAAGGTGAGTTTGCTGCTGCAGGCAAAAAACCAGGCAAAGATTACCTCTGTGTAGCTGCACCAGGCACACAAAACAGCTTTACTTTTAACATTGATAGTTTTGCCATGTTTAATGTGAAAGATCCAGAAAACAAAAAGGCGCAGGCTGCCTTGGCAAAAACCATCCTCGAACCTGAATTCCAAGAAGTCTTCAACCTAAACAAAGGATCAATTCCTGTGCGTTTAGGCATGAATATGGAGAAGTTTGATAGTTGTGCCAAAGATTCCATGAATAGCTTTGTATCTACCAGTAAGTCTGGTGGGTTAGTACCAAGTATGGCTCATGGCATGTCTACCACTTCCTATATACAAGGTGCAATTTTTGATGTGGTCTCTAACTACTTTAACAGTGATAAAATAACTGCTAAAGAAGCTGCTCAAAAATTAGCTAAGGCTGTGAAAGCTAGTATATAAGAAGTCAATGCCAGCAGTGGAGGATAACACGGCTACTGTTGGCATTTAGGATTACTCCATAATCCATTTTAAATTGCTGAAAAAATATTAGTCTGATTTTTCAGGTTAAGGCTCTATAAACAGCGTTACAGTATAAGAGAGCTTGTACTATGAGTGTGCATGCAGAAGAGATGCAAGTGGTTGTTGCTAAAACAAAAAAGAAGCCGCTTGATTTTATTGCGGATCAAATTCCTAAGTTGGTACTTTCACCAACTATTTTAATGACCATAGTGTTTATCTATGGATATGTTATCTGGACCGGTGTACTTTCTTTCACTAAATCCAGCTTTTTGCCCAATTATAAATTTGCAGGTACTTTGCAGTACGAAAAATTATTTGAAAATGAACGCTGGGGCGTCGCTGTAGATAATTTATTCATATTTGGTGGTTTATTTATCTTAATTTGTCTGGCACTAGGCATATTTATGGCTATTTTGCTGGATCAGCGCATTCGTGCTGAAGGAGCGATAAGAACAGTATTCCTTTACCCAATGGCGCTTTCATTTATTGTAACGGGTACAGCCTGGAAATGGATTTTAAACCCTGGTTTAGGTCTGGAACGCCTAGTGAAAGACATGGGTTTTGAAAACTTCACCTTTGACTGGCTAATAAACTCTGATATGGCTATTTATACCCTGGTAATTGCAGCAGTATGGCAGTCTTCTGGGTTTGTCATGGCATTATTTTTAGCAGGGTTACGCTCAATTGATAGTTCTATAATTAAAGCTGCTCAAATTGATGGGGCCAGCTTACCTAAAATTTATTGGCGGATTATTTTACCCAGCTTACGTCCTGTATTCTTCAGTGCATTTATCATTCTTTGCCACATTGCAATCAAGAGTTTTGATTTGGTTAAAGCATTGACGAATGGTGGACCTGGCTACTCAACCGACTTACCTGCAACCTTTATGTATGCATTCTCATTTACCCGAGGTCAAATTGGCTTAGGTTCTGCCAGTGCCATGATGATGTTGGCTGGTGTATTGGCGATATTGATTCCTTATTTATATTCTGAGCTGAGAGGTACCCGCAATGCATGATAGTACTGTGTTAGGGCCGCAAACCTCTTCTGCAAAACTGGGGCGGATATTTATTTACGCTATATTGGCATTTTTAGTATTGTTTTATTTGATGCCATTGGTAGTTATGTTTTTGACCTCGGTTAAAAGCATGGCAGATATTCGAACAGGTACGTTAATATCCTGGCCAAAAGAATTTGTATTTGATGCCTGGGGCAAAGCATGGTCCAGTGCTTGTACTGGGGTAGCGTGTGAAGGTGTTTCAGGCTACTTTTTAAACTCTATTAAAATTGTTTTGCCTGCAGTATTCATTTCCACTTTTCTGGGAGCACTCAATGGGTACGTATTAACCAAGTGGAAATTTAAAGGCAGTGACTTATTTTTTGGTCTGTTGCTGTTTGGCTGCTTTATTCCTTTCCAGGTAGTACTATTGCCGATGGCGCAAACGCTAGGTTGGTTAGGTTTAGCCAACACTACAGCAGGCTTAGTATTTGTTCATGTGGTTTATGGTATGGCATTTACTACCTTATTTTTCCGTAACTTCTATGTGTCGGTGCCTTCAGAGCTAGTCAGTGCTGCCAAAATTGATGGAGCCGGCTTCTTTACAATTTTCTGGCGAATTTTATTACCTGTTTCTACACCAATTATTGTAGTTTGTGTCATTTGGCAGTTTACTCAAATCTGGAATGACTTCCTGTTTGGTGTTGTTTATGCTGCGGGTGATACACAGCCAATAACAGTTGCATTGAATAACCTAGTGAATACCAGCACAGGCGTGAAAGAATATAATGTTGAAATGGCTGCCGCCATCATTGCCGCGTTACCTACCTTGTTAGTGTATGTACTGGCTGGCAAATACTTTGTGCGTGGTTTAACTGCTGGGTCTGTTAAGGGGTAATGGAGGGATAAATAATGGCTGCTTTAACTATTGATAATGTAAAAAAACGCTATGGCGACCATGAAGTATTAAAAGGCATTGATATAGCCATTGATCGTGGTGAGTTTTTGATTTTAGTAGGGCCATCTGGTTGTGGTAAATCTACCCTGATGAACTCCATTGCTGGCCTTGATAATATTTCCGACGGCCGAATTTTAATTGATGGCAATGACGTTACTAACAGTGCACCAAAAGATCGTGATATCGCTATGGTGTTTCAGTCTTACGCGCTATATCCCAATATGAAGGTACGAGATAACATTGCGTTTGGTTTGGAAATGCGGGGTGTTTCTAAACAAGAGCGTGCCCAAGAAGTAGAGCGGGTAGCGAAAATGCTCCAGATTGAGCATTTGCTTGATCGTAAGCCAGCCCATTTATCGGGTGGCCAGCGGCAGCGGGTAGCGATGGGGCGTGCCTTAGCCAGAAAGCCACAAATCTATTTATTTGATGAGCCACTAAGTAACCTGGATGCCAAGCTCCGGGTAGAAATGCGCACAGAAATTAAGAAGCTACACCAGCGTTTAGGTACCACTATTGTTTATGTAACTCACGATCAGATTGAAGCGTTAACCTTAGCTGATCGTATTGCAGTTATGAAAGATGGTGAGCTACAGCAGCTGGGCACGCCAAAAGAAATTTATGATGACCCTGCTAACCGCTTTGTAGCTGGTTTTATGGGCTCACCAGGAATGAACTTTATTCCTGCGCAAATTGTAGAGTCTGACTCTGGCTTGCAGGTTGAAGTGAGCTATCAAGGTGGCCAACCTCAGTTATTACCTGTGCCTGAGCGCTGCCAAGGGCTGTCAAGCTGGGTTGGCAAGCAGGTAATTTTAGGTATCCGCCCAGAACAAATTACTGAGCCATTACCTCATTTGGTTTCAAAGCCACTTAATCGGACAATCTCATGCCCTGTTCAAGTAACAGAGCCAATGGGATCTGATACGTTAGTTATGTCTGAGCTAAATGGTGTGGAAATTTCTGCCAGGGTTTCCCCTGACTGTGATGCTCGACCAGATACTGTATTGGATTTAAGCTTTGATATGAGTAAAGCGGTGTTTTTTGATCCTAAGACCGACGAGCGTATTGATCGCTAATTACTTTCCAAGTATCAGCCTTCGTGAATAACCAGCCTGTTTTACAGGCTGGTTATCCCTTCTTAATTGGTCTTCCAATTCCTCTCAAACACAGATTTAGAGCCTTTATGCTATTTTTTAGTTAATAGTAATTAAGCCTACAGTCGACTATGCCTATTCTGCTTATCTTTAAAAGGATAATTTTGATTTATATCTTTTCTGTCTGCTCTATGGTTATGGCAGAGAAAGAGCATGATTATTTATTAGCGACTGAGCCCTGGCCTCCTCATTTTGGTCCTAAGCTGGCTGATGAAGGTTACTTTGCTGATATTATCTATCAAGCTTTTCAGCAAGTAGGCAAAACTGCAGGTATTTTATATACATCGTGGAATCGAGCTTTTGAGCTAGGCAAGAAGGGCAAATATGATGGATTGGTCGGGGCTTTTTATGCAAAAGAGCGAGAAAGGCTGTTTAGCTACTCAAAACCTATATCAACCAGTAATTTGGTTTTTTTCCAAAAACAAGGAGGGCAGATAAGCTATAAAGCTTTGGAAGACTTATCTCCATATCGAATCGGTATTGTTAGAGGTTATCACTATACAGATGAATTTAACAAAGCCCACTACTTGCAAAAGCTGGAAGAGGTTCATACTGAACGAAACATTAATTTGCTATTAATTGGTCGACTAGATCTTATTGTGGCAGAAGAGAAAGTAACTCAGTACTTGCTTAACACAAAGTTTAAAAATAGAAATTTTAGCTTGGAGATATTAGAGAAACCATTAGTATCTCATAAGTTATTTTTAATGATACCCAAAAAATCTCCTAAGCATGACAATGTATTAGCTGACTTTAATCAGGGGTTTAGTTTGTTGATACAGCAGGGAATGGTAAAAGAAATAATGAAAAAGCACGGTTGGCGTGTAGATGATGTTTACTAAAAAAAGCTTGTGGGTTCTTATACTTGTTGCTCCAATGCGTTATGCAAAGCAACAAACAGTAGTTGTTGACAACTGACCCTATTAGTTAAACAAGCTTTTGAAAAGGAGCTTGGAGCTTGCTAAGTTAGAAGAATCTCGGGAAATAAACAAAATTATGGCTAAACATGGTTTTGTTGGTATGAATATTATTGAATTAGTTTGTATTAGACAAAAAAAAGGGTACTAAAAGTACCCTATTAAAAGTCCACAGGACTGAAAACAGCCTTGCACTTGGGAGCTTAAGTAAAATTTCCCATGATTCTCTAAACCAGTAAAAGTGATTATGACTTTTACTAACTTAAAGAATTTTGTTACCCACCTTAACCACTTTCATGGTGTTGGTGCCACCTTGGGCGTTGGCATAATCGCCCTTGGTGATAATTACCAGGTCACCTTCATTAACAACATCCAGTGCTTTTAGTTTATCAATAGAGCACTGATTCACTTGAGCGTTGTCAATTTCATCCGTATCAAAAGGTACGGTAATGACCCCTCGATAGAGAGCAACCCGGTTTTGGGTGTCCTTGCGGCGTGAAAAAGCAAAAATAGGCAAATGCGAGCGGATGCGGGACATCAGTAATGGAGTAGCCCCACTTTCGGTCATTGCAATAATTGCTTTAACACCTTGCAAATGATTGGCAATATACATAGCTGCCAATGCTATTGATTCATCTGTGCGCTGAAAAGGCTCGTCGATACGGTGTTTAGATCGAAACGCTAAAGGATGTTTTTCAGCGCCAACACACACATTATGTACTGCTTCTATAGTTTGTACTGGATACAACCCTGCTGCCGTTTCTGCTGAAAGCATGACAGCATCGGTGCCATCTAAAACAGCATTGGCTACATCAGATACTTCGGCCCGAGTTGGCATAGGGTTGCTGATCATTGACTCCATCATTTGAGTCGCTGTAATCGCAATTTTATTTAAGGTGCGAGCACGTTCAATAATATGCTTTTGCACGGCAACCAATTGGGCATTACCAATTTCAACACCTAAATCACCACGGGCAACCATTACCCCTTCAGATGATTTAATAATACCATCTAAAATTTCATCGTCATTTACTGCTTCAGCTCTTTCAATTTTGGCAATTAAGCCAGCGCTTGAGCCTGCTTCTTTAAGAAGCTGTCGCGCTTCTTCCATATCTTCAGCAGAGCGTGGAAAGGAAACCGCTACATAATCGACGCCAATTTTTGCTGCCGTTTTAATATCTTGCTTATCTTTTTCAGTTAAAGCTTTTGCTGATAAGCCGCCACCTTGGCGATTAATACCTTTGTTATTAGATAATGGACCACCAATAATGACTTTGGTGATGACTTCGTGAGCGGTAACACCTGTTACTTCAAGCTCAATACGGCCGTCGTCTAATAATAAAATATCACCAGGTTTTGAGTCGGCGACTAATGCTTTGTATTCAATACCAACTCGTTCTTCAGTGCCTGCTTCTTTATCTAACTTGGCATCTAAGATAAAAGTATCGTCATTTTTTAATTCTATTTTTTTGTTTTTAAAACGAGAAATACGAATTTTTGGCCCTTGCAAATCACCTAAAATTGCAACAAACGCTTGTTGACGGGCAGCCGCCTCACGAACCCGCTGGGCGCGTTCAATGTGGTCCTGGGCTTCTCCATGGGAGAAGTTTAAACGAACAACATTGACCCCAGCTGCGATCATCTGTTCTAACGTTTCAATCTCGCTAGAGGAAGGACCAAGGGTTGCTACAATTTTAGTTCTGCGAATCATCAGGTAATCTTCTACAGGCTATCGTCTAATTTATGCAGGTGCATTAATTAAAGCTAAGGTGTTATCGAGCATTCGATTAGAGAAGCCCCACTCGTTGTCGTACCAAGCCATTACTTTTACCAGCTGGCCGTTTACCCGAGTTTGGGTAGAGTCGAAAGTGGCTGAGGCTGTGCTGTGATTAAAGTCGATAGACACCAATTTAATATCGTTATAATCCAGAATAGTTGAAGCTTCGCTTGCTGCTTTCATTATGCTGTTAACCTCTTCAATAGAGGTGGCACGGCTGGCAACAAAGTTCAAATCGACAAGTGAAACATTAATGGTGGGTACCCGCACGGCTTGTCCATCCAGTTTGCCATTAAGTTCAGGCAACACTAACCCAACGGCTGCGGCAGCACCGGTTTTGGTTGGAATCATAGATTGAGTCGCGGAACGTGCACGGTACATATCTGAGTGATAGACATCAGATAAATTTTGGTCATTGGTATAGGCATGAATAGTGGTCATCAGGCCTGACTCAATCCCAATTTTGTCATTTAATGCTTTGGCTACAGGCGCTAAACAGTTTGTAGTGCAAGATGCACTGGAAATAATTTGATGAGACTGGCGTAATATGTCGTGATTAACACCATATACGATGGTGGCATCTACATCTTTACCTGGTGCAGAGATAATGACTTTTTTGGCACCTGCTTGTAGGTGAGCGGCGGCTTTTTCTCTACTGGTAAACAGGCCTGTGCACTCATAAACCACATCAACATTTAATGAGCTCCAATCCAACTTGGCTGGGTCACGCTCTGAGCTGATACGAATGGTATCACCATTAACCTGCATAGCGTTGCCTGCTGTTTTTACTTCACCAGCAAAGCGACCATGAACGCTGTCAAAACGGGTTAGGTGGGCATTGATTTCTGCATCGCCTAAATCATTAATTGCAACGACTTGGATTCGGTCTCGATAGCCATTTTCGTACAGAGCACGCAAGATATTACGACCGATACGACCATAACCATTAATGGCAACACGAATGGTCATTTAAACCTCCTAACAAGCTGATACAAGCCACATTACCATGTACTTTTTAAATAAACGTTCACATAACAGGCGACTCTTGCCAAATTTATGAGAAAATAAAAAGAAGACTCTTATTCTGTTTGTTTGGTAATATTACAAATAAAAATTCCAGTTAACAAGCTGGAATGCTGAAATAAATTTAAAAAGTTATGTAATATTACAATATTTGCTAGGAACGAAAGCCCATATCCTATGCTTCGGGAAAAAAGATGAGGAGGCCCCATGCACCCAGTAGTAGATAACGTAACCCGTAGGGTTATCGAGAGAAGTCGTCGCTCTCGGCAAGCCTACCTGCAAGCGATGAAGCATGCGGAGCAAAAGGGCCCTCATCGAGGGGTATTGTCTTGTGGTAATTTAGCCCACGGCTTTGCTGCCTGTTCTGGTGGAGACAAGCAGGCACTTAAGATGATGAATCAGGCCAATATAGGGATTATTTCGTCATATAACGACATGTTGTCTGCACACCAGCCTTTGGAGGTATTTCCTGAGCTAATTAAACAAGCTGCCCATGATGTTGGTTCGGTGGCTCAGTTTGCTGGTGGGGTACCGGCGATGTGTGATGGGGTGACTCAAGGCCAGCCGGGTATGGAGCTAAGCCTATTCAGTCGTGATGTGATTGCAATGGCTACTGCAGTAGCCCTTTCCCACAATATGTTTGATGCAGCTCTGTGCCTGGGGGTATGCGACAAGATTGTGCCTGGCTTATTTATAGGTGCCTTACGCTTTGGTCATTTACCTGTGATATTTGTACCAGCAGGCCCAATGCCATCAGGTTTGCCAAATAAGGAAAAAGCTCGAATTCGCCAATTGTTTGCTGAAGGTAAAGTCGGTAGAGAAGAATTACTTGAAGCGGAATCTCAGTCTTACCATGGCCCAGGCACTTGTACCTTCTACGGAACAGCTAATAGTAACCAGCTGCTAGTTGAAGTGATGGGCTTACACTTGCCAGGAGCATCCTTTATTAATCCTAATACTCCGCTACGTGATGAGCTGACAAAAGAAGCGACTCGACAAGCGGCTCGAATTACTGCATTAGGTAGTGATTTTACACCAATGTATCAGGTGGTATCTGAAAAGACGATTATCAATGCTGTGGTGGCATTGCTGGCGACTGGTGGCTCAACTAACCACACCATGCATTTAGTTGCGATGGCAGCAGCAGCAGGGGTAAACATAACCTGGGATGATTTTTCAGAACTCTCTTCGGTGGTGCCTTTATTAACCAAGATATATCCCAATGGTCAGGCAGATATTAATCATTTTCAGGCAGCTGGGGGGATGGCTTTTTTAATACGTGAATTGTTAGATAGTGGCTTGCTTCATGATGATGTCACAACTGTAGTTGGCAAAGGGCTTCGTCAATACACGCAAGAACCTTTCTTGGATGGGGATAAGTTAGTGTGGCGAGATGGAGTGGAGGAAACTCATGATGCGGAGGTACTAAGACCTGCAGCAAATCCATTTAGCCCGGAAGGTGGTTTAAAACTATTAAATGGCAATATAGGCCGTGGTGTGATCAAAGTGTCGGCCGTCGCTAAGGATAATCAAATAGTTGAAGCCCCCGTGGTAATTTTCCATGATCAAAATGATTTAGCTGAAGCCTTTAAACGCGGAGAACTGGAAAGAGACTTTATTGCTGTGGTGCGCTTTCAAGGGCCACAGGCGATTGGCATGCCAGAACTACATAAACTGACGCCTTATTTGGGTGTATTGCAAGATAAGGGATTTAAAGTCGCATTAGTTACTGATGGCCGAATGTCAGGTGCTTCTGGTAAAGTGCCGGCAGCTATTCATGTGTATCCTGAAGCTGCCCAAGGTGGACCAATTGCCAAACTGCGGGAAGGCGATGTTATACGTTTAAATGCAGAAACCGGAGAGTTGACTGCATTAGTCGATGATCAAGAATGGCTGCAGCGTACAGCAGTTGAGGTGGATTTATCCAACTCTCACCAAGGCATGGGCCGAGAGCTGTTCGGTCAAATGCGAGCGTTTGCCGGTGGTGCTGAACAGGGTGCTTCAGTGTTTGGTTTTGCGAATGAGGAAGTTAAATGAACCAACCAATTGTCGTTGGTGATATTGGGGGCACAAACGCCCGGTTTGCCATGGTATTAGATGGGGGTGTGCAGCCTGAGTTAATCGAAGTGCTGCCCTGCGCAGACTATAACAATATGCCAGATGCGTTAGCTGATTATTTAGCATTGGTGGGCAATCCCGATGTCAAACAAGCTTGTTTATCCTTTGCTTGTCCTATTCATCAAGACCGAATTAAAATGACCAATAACCATTGGGATTTTTCACAGTCAGCTGTGCAGCAGCAATTTGGTTTTGATTCATTTAAGGTAATTAATGATTTTACGGCACTTGCCTTATCAGTACCTTATTTAACTAACGATGAATTAATGCAAATAGGCGGCGGTGAAGCTGTTGCAAATAAAACTAAATTGGTGATTGGTCCGGGCACAGGGCTAGGTATGGCAGGATTAGCTTCAACCAGCAGTGGTTGGTTAGCATTATCCGGCGAAGGCGGCCATGTGGATTTTGCCCCCCGCAATCGCTTTGAAATGGATGTTCTGGAATTTTTCTTAAAAAAGTATCCACGCGTATCAGTTGAAAGACTGCTATGTGGTGCCGGCTTGGTGGATTTATATGAAGCCCATTGCCAATTAAACAAAGTACCTGTTAAGCAGCAGTCAGCAGCTGATATATCATCCATAGCATTAAGTGATGAAAACTCAATAGAGCATCAAGTACTAGCCCATTTCTGTAATTTGTTGGGTGCTGCTGCAGGTAATGCAGCGCTTATCTTGGGAGCAGAAGGGGGCGTTTACATAATGGGTGGTATTATTCCACGCTTTAAAGATTTTTTTGCTGCGAGTCAATTTAGGCAATCATTTGAAAATAAAGGGCGGTTACAAAGCTACGCAGAAAAAATACCTACTTATTTAGTATTAAGTGAATATCCTGGGTTAGTGGGAGCGGCTGCGGCACTTAATAATAGTTATATTTCCTGATTAAAGGTGTCCTACAGTTTGTGTTAGCTCAGAAGATAAATTTCGCTGGGCTAACTAAAAGTAGCTATTGTTCTTTGATAGATGTTTGTTGTTTTAATAGCGCTTTTATTTCAGTTAACTCTTTTTCTAGCTTTTCAATCTGAGCCCGACTGGCAGGTGTACCACCTTCTTCTGTTTCACCATGAGATTCAGCGCGAAATTTTTCTTGCTCTTGGCTCATTACATCTAAGATCGTATCTACCATCATATTTAAAAATACAAAGGCAGTTAAGAAAATAAACGTTAGATAATACAGCCAACTGTGCAAGCGTGTCTGGGAAAGGAGCAGTGTAACTACAATAGTTCAGGTGTCGTTAATAAATTGGTGTAAATATTGGTGTTGAGAAGGTGTTGTTGTGTTGGAATGCTGGAATCACTGTTGAAAAGTGAGCACTTAAAATTATCTTAATGTCATTTTTTGTCATAATTGATCTTCATAAAACCATTGTTATTATAATGCCTTGGTGTAGGATTGCCTGCCAAAGCAATTCTGTTGGATATACTTGCTTGTTAGGTAATAGGCATTCTAATAATAAGGTAAATGTAATTGAACGAAAACTCATCAACTGTATTTGAAAGAAAAAAATGTAATATAGAGTATTTAGTAATACAATTAATTCAAGGTGAAAAATTTAATGCTACAAACAGGCTTAAAAGTGAGTTAATTGCTTTGAAGCTTAAAGGAAAACTAAGAGAAGATATCCCTATAGAATGGGCATTGTCTATGATTGACTCAGTCATAACTGTTGCAAAAAACTGTTTAAACACTGGTAGTTTTGAGTTAGAGGTAGTTGAAAGTCTAACATTGAATTGCATTTACTCAATGCTAATAAATGAAAACAGATCTGATTGATATTCGCTCAATATCTTCAAAAAGAGTAGGTGTTTATACTTAAATTGTCTTATATTTGTTGAAAATGTTACATTCACGTGACATTTTGTTAATATTATTTGAAAATAATAAGTTTACTTATCTCCAATTATTTATATGACTAAAAGATTTGTTATGAAAGAAAAATTGGTCTTGTTATTTGTTGGTTTAATTTTGCTGAGTGGTTGTAGTAGTCAATGGTTAAGAAATGCAGTTGGTGGTCTGCCAAAGGGTATCTACACATTTTATGCTTATAAGGATGGTCAGGTTATTGCGTCGGAAGAACACCATATTGAAGATAAGTTTAATCTTGGTAGCAAAATTACCAAAATGTGTGAAAAATATCCAGTTGCCGATCTTGCAAAAACTAAAAATCCTGAAGGAGCATTTGTAAGTCGATATCCTTGTAATGCTAATTAGATTAGTATTTATGGCATAAAATAATAATCTTGATAGGGGCAGTAACCTATGATGTTTAAAGGAGCCTTTATCTGTATCCTTCACCAGCTTAATGTAATCTGATAGAACTAGAAGATGTCTGCCTGCTGTTGAGTGTTATATCAAAGTAGTCAGCATTTGAGTAATTAATAATGTGGTTGTATAGAATTAAACTAGCTATCATTAGTAATTTAATGGTAGTACTGACAGTTCAGGCTGCACCTGAGAATTATACTTTTAAAGTATATAATTTAACGCCTTATGAATTAAGTGTTATACGCTCTCCCTGTAAAGAAAAGCAATTAGATCTTGATAAGGTTAAATTAAAACGTAGTGATTTTGCTAAGAGAATAGAATCAAGTGAAATTGCTGCATTAATAGGTTCTCCTAATCGTACATATAATAGCTTTGAAGACATTATAAAAGAAAAAGTACTAAACGAAGTTGCAGATTATTCTCCTAATAATAAATCTAACTCACTAATTACTAAAGTGATTCAGCCATGTAAAAATGGCCAGTTTAAGGTGCATGTAGGCTATACGTTATTCAATGCAGAAAAAGATGGATATCAGATGGGAGGAACAATTACTGATATAAGAAAGACATGCAATGATAAAAATACATGTTATAAAAAAATCAACCAGCACAAAAAAAATACATTGATAAAAGCTGGATTCAATCTTTAAATTTGTTTTGTGCAACAGTAAAAATAAAGCCAAAGCAAGAAATTATATCAAATAAAGAAATATCACTATTTTATCTCCAGCAAGTCAACTGTTCAGAATTAAACTCAATATAGACGAAAAATAATAACGAACCCTTCAATTAAAGATTTAGTAGGTCATAGCGTACACTTTAATAACTTCACACTTAAAGTGTACGTTGGATGGACGAATATCTACCACAATAAGTACAAATATCTATTAAGTTCAGAATTTATTGTGTAATTAAACATCTTTTAAGAATGTAAATATAATTAATGCCAAGTTAAATAATAATCTTCTTTCTTGTTGATTACCCTCTATATTTTTCTTTGTAAATAGGTAAATATTTTATTGACTTTTACCTT
The DNA here is from genome assembly GCF_028858535.1 of Spartinivicinus poritis. Classification (NCBI taxonomy): domain Bacteria; kingdom Pseudomonadati; phylum Pseudomonadota; class Gammaproteobacteria; order Oceanospirillales; family Zooshikellaceae; genus Spartinivicinus; species Spartinivicinus poritis. The sequence continues at coordinate 185,332 of NZ_JAPMOU010000004.1, read as the reverse complement.
TGGAGTGTAATACCCATTACAATAAATACAATACTAATTTACTGTTTAAATTCTAGCGTGAGAGGCAAGGCGTGTAATAATAGGGTGCTCGGTAAGATTAAATAAATGGGTACTTAATGCCATTTTTTATCATAATTGATCATCAGAAAAGTACAAAGTTTCTTAGTTATTTATATAAAATAGTTTTTTCAATTTACATTAATAGGCTTCTAAAATCATGAAGATACATATCAAAAACCTATTTTTAGGTTCGCTTTTATTTATTCAGGCTGTTTTTTCATATGGGGTTGAGGATAAGCAATTATTAAGCATTTTCAATAAATATAATGTAAATGGTACATTGGTTATATCGTCCACTGATGGAAAAAAAGTGTACATACATAATGAATCTAGAGCAAAAAAAAATTATTTACCTGCATCAACATTCAAAATCCCTAATACACTAATTGGTCTTGCAGAGGGGGCTATAAATCCTGATGGTCATGTATTTTTATGGGATGGAAAAGATAAAGGATGGAAGATATGGAATCAAAATCATACATTACAGTCTGCATTATCCAATTCATGTATATGGTGTTATCAAGAGGTAGCTCAAGATGTTGGGAGATTGCAGTATCGGTATCACTTAAAAAAAATGAACTATGGTAATAGAGAGTTAGGCAATTTAACGACGTTTTGGTTAGATGGAAAGTTACGAATCAATGCATATCAACAAATTGAGTTTCTAAAAAAATTATATTCTGAAAGACTGCCATACTACAAAAAATATCAGAAAAAAACTAAGAAGATTATGCTTAATGAAAGTAATCCATCATATAAACTATATGGAAAAACAGGTTGGGTAATGAAAAATGGAAAAGGGATAGACATAGGCTGGTATGTTGGTTTCCTAGAGAAGGATAATCAAACATGGTTTTTTGCAATAAATATAGATCTAATGAAAGATAGTCAACGAAAACTAAGAAAACAGATTATAAAAGAAGCATTACATGTTAAAAGAATTATATAATTTATTTGTATTTATTGGATCATATGATAAAGAATCAGTCATGAATTATTGTTATGATAAACCAGAGCTAAGTTTATATCCAGGTTATGTTGAAGTTAAAGCACAAAGCTGTTTACAAAATTCAGAGAATAATTACCAGACGCAAGATTTTAATTTAAAAAAATGGTGTGGAGGATTTAGGACTAAAAGTAGCTGTGAGAAATATACTATCTATGAGCAGCCTCTGTGCAAGTGGCAGTAATAGGTTCTGAGCTATATAATTTTCATAAGCCTAACTGGTAAAAAATTGTTATAAACGCTTTTTATGATATTGATTGCTTTAATATTTATGTGTTTTTAACGTTATATATACCCAATGTGAAGGGTTTTTAGGGCTAGCCTACAGCAGTGAGGCTAGCAATAATAGCATTAATTGATAAAACAGCGTTATTGGTAAGCCATCAAGTGACGAGTTCCAGTAGCACTTTTATATCCATTAAAGTCGCTACCGCAAGTCTTACAGTAGTAGACTTGTCCCCATGAGCCTATATTAATAAGTGATTGGGGTGACAGTTAAATGCTCCTAGGCAACTACTCCTGCATTGCCCTAATACATGACATCCATGTCATAATGCATTAACTGCATTCACACCATCCTTGGTGATTAGGAACGAAGATAACAAAACCTAAAAATGATTCGATACGGGTATAAATTCACAATGGATGAATCACTATCACCAGCGTAAAGTGATTGAAATGCTTAATCATGCGTTCACAAAAGTATTACCAGTCTCTTCTGATCCGGATAAAAGAGATTTTATTGATCAGCAGTACCTGGTAGCAAAAAAAAGAAAAAAAATAGTGAAAGCAAGATTGGGAGTTTTTTTAAAGCCAGTAGTCAATTGGGGACAGGGATTATCCAAACCTGTCATAGAGGATTTTCAAACAGCCAAATTGAATAAATTATTATTACTGACACCCAGTTGGACCTCAGCTTTTTATCATCCAGAGGCTGTCATAGCGGCAAAACAGGCTGGCTACTTAATAAGCACCTATGATTCGTATAATACAGCAATACCGATGGGGGTAAATGATAATTGGCTGACTGCTCAGATACCTAGCCAGTTACGGGAAAACTGTGGCATTGTTAAGAAAGATGGATATAAAAAAATGGGCTATAAAGGAAAAGGAGTATATACCAATCCAAGTTGTATGCAAACTTACTATCAGCAACGTACTGCTAAAATCATGCACTATGGTGGTTTTAATAGTTTATTTTTGGACGCTGATGCCACTGGAATGCTTTATGAGGATTACCATTCTAAACGTTTACACTCCCAGTCTACCATGGCAAAAGGATTTAATTATCGCTTGCAGTGGTTTGTGGATCAATATCAACTACCATTAGGCTCTGAAGATGGTAATGCAATTAATACGTCGTCAATAGTATTTGCTCATGGAATTCAAACTACAGGTTTTGGTTGGCGTGATCCAGACATGCGTAAAAATAAACAATCACCATATTATCTTGGTACTTGGTGGCCAAATGACGAGCCGCAGGTTTTCTTTAAGCCAGCTCAAGTCAAAATGCTTTATAAAAATTTATTGTTTGCGCCCGAGTATAAACTGCCGTTATATCAGGCCGTGTTTCATGATGCTGTTATTAATGGCTACCATTGGGGGGCAGACAGTTTAAAATTTTCCGATGTGAAAGTGGTACGTGATTTAACCGCGATGTTATATAACACACCGCCAATGTTGCATATTAGTCGTAATAGCTTACGAAAGCGGTTGCCTGCTTTAAAACACTATGCGAAAGGATTTCAGATAGCTCATGAAAAACTTTGGGATAAGGCTTTAGTGAAATTTCTTGACTTAACTAAAAGTCGACAAGTACAACAAACAACCTTTAGTGATGGCTCCACGATTACCGCCAATTTTAGCAGTAAAGATTATTTATTAAACAAAAAAGTAGTGAAGCCTAATACAGTGATGATTCATTTTAGTGACGGCACAGTATTCAATTGGGAAAGTAATTAACCTATTTAATATCAATTGTTTTTATTAAAAACGTTGTGGTGCATCTATATGCACCACAACGTTTACTTTAGCTTAACTAAGCCATTCATTACTTGTTCTAATCCTCCATATACATTTAATTGGTCAATTTTTTCTGCTACTTTCTCCAATGACTCCAGTTCTTTCAAGCGCAGCAAAGTTGGGTTGCCTTCCATAACTTTGGCGGTGTTTTGCAGGCTACGAGTAGCAGCTGTTTCTTCCCGACGCTTGATGCTGTTAGCTTCTGCTGATTTTTGGGCATTAACCACCTGGTTAAGAATTTCCTTCATCTCACCAGGTAAAATAATGTCTTTTATTCCCAGTTGACCAAGCTCTATCCCAATAGATGATAAATGCTCCGCTGATTGCTTTAGCAATAGCTGATTTACATGCTCTTTATCCATTAACAAATCATCTAAGTTTCGTGTACCTATGGCTTCTCGTAATGCTAGCTGTAACGTACGGTAAATAAACTCATTAACATTGTTAACGCTTTCAAAAGTCGTTACCGCATCTAAAATACGATAGTTGGCGTTTAGGTTGACCCGCACACTAACCCGATCTTTGGTTAATATTTCTTGTCCACTGACTTCCACTGTTTGCCAGCGTAAATCAAACTGTTTTATTTCCAGTTGGCGACCAAAAGGCCAATAAGCGTGTAGCCCAGTATTCAGGGTGCTAACCAATTGACCATCTTGCAGTAGCAAACCGATATGCTGTTGGTCGATAGAGGTTGTTAACCACTGGCCACTTAAATACTGACGTAAGCTATCTAGCAATGGTTTGGTTACCCGAAAGTCGTTGTTGATATCAACCAGATCAAGCTCCCACACTTTATTCTGTTGCCATACAGCAATTTCAGTATTTGGTGGCAGTAATTGATTAAAACGACGCTGGCCATGCTGTACTTCATACAGTAGCCCAACTTGCTGTGGTTCAGTTTTAAATAGCGCAATTTGTTCTGCAACAGCAGGAATTTCTAACCAGTTTTCCTGCAATATATAATCAAGTTTTAACCCTTTGCGGGTATCCATCATGACTACTTCAATTTTGCGCTGATACTGCCATACTCCAAACTCACCTTCACCTTGCAAATCGATAAGTTGGCTGTCCACATAGATTAAAGCAACGAATCCTGCATTAACTTTATGGGTAGTAACATTACTGGTATTAGCATTAATAACAAACTGCTCTTTGTTTGTTAATTGCCATAATAGATCATCTTCAAGATAATAACTATTTTCGGTATTGATGGTACGCACCTCAATATCATCACTATTTTTCCACAAATAGTGGGTAGTCGCCGGGTTTAATAACTGCCAAAGCTGACCATGTTTATAAACTAACCCAACTTCAAATCGGCCTAACTCTAGTTTATCAAAATATTGTAAAAATACAGGCTCTTTTAGCCACTGTTCTAGGCTGTCATGAGTGAAGCGTACTGACTCAGTACTAACCAATTCTACATCATCATATTGCCAAATAGGCAGATAATGTACTCCTGTCGATAGAACTTTACTTAATCTTTTATCTTTAACAACAATTAGTCGCTCATTTTGCCCGACAACTATTTTCTTAAACACAATACATCTCCATTAAATCTAAATGCCCTTAAAAATAGGACTTATTAGTCATGATGAGTACTGGTCAGTAGTTGATTAACTACTAAAAAGCGACTCATCATAACTAAAGAAGTTAGGGGCGGTTACTTGAATAGTGGTGGTTAAAGAATGGTTCGCTTACATTTGTACATCGTATGTGGTTGATCCACAGAATGTAACCCTGTAAGGAATGATTCAATAACGAACCAAATAATTAAATAACTGGTAACTACTAGTACAGCTTTAGCTACCTCATTAAAGTCACCATTCCTTAAGTAATTGCTTCCTGCATTCACTTTAAGTTTTGATAAATTTAATGCTGTTATTTAATTAAGCTAAACAGCGGCAACAACCGCTAACCTCTTTTATACCTTTCGCGAATCGCTTTTAGGCTTTGTTATCATCGTGACTCACCCCAATCACCTATTATTTATAGGCTCACGGGGCTTCATCACTCGATAGCCTCACCTAAAAACCCTTCGCTTTGGGTATATTTCATTGCAGACTACTTGCGTAGTCTTTTTACATTTATACAGCTTGAGAAGGAATCGAACCTTCTACCAATTGCTCCCTAAGCAACTGCTCTACCAAATGAGCTATCAAGCACTGGTTAAAAGCCAGTATGAATGGTGGTTTTTAGGGACTCGAACCCAGTTGTATGCCATATCATAAAAAACCCAATAAGATTCTTACGAATCCATGCCGAGAAAGGGCACTGTGTCTTGGGACGCTTTGGTACAACTTACTTGAAACAAGAGTTACCAGGCTGGCTTTGGTTTGAAGCAAAAAACCAGACCTGCTAAAGCATTCCGCTTTGCACAGTAATCATAAGGCGATTAACGTGCCAACTTTTAAAATTTCTTTGTTAAAAGTGTTGGAGGCCTTGATATTCAAGGTATAGCAAGAATCACCTGAGAGGCCAGCATGAATTGCTGTCGCTGAAGTTTTGTTGTTGAAATATCTATATGGATATAATATTGATCTATATAAATAATATGTATGTTAGCGGTTAATTGGTAGGGCCGAGTAGCAGCATTTGTATGCAATGTAATAAGGTGAGGTTGGTGTGACGAGTGAAAAAACAAACAAAACTAAGGTTGCCATTGGTTTGCTGGGTACGACTAAGGATCGTCGAGGTAAAGGGACTAAGCGTTGGAGTAGCTGGCGGCCAACCGTTAGTATTTTTCAGCAAAAGGATCTTAAGCTAGATCGTTTAGAGTTGCTGCATCAACCAAGGGATAAAAACTTGGCAACTAAGGTGTGTGAAGATGTGCAGGAGGTGTCTAATCATACAGCTTACAATTTGCATTCAGTTCGCTTTATCGACCCTTGGGATTTTGAAGAAGTTTATAGTGTGCTATTGGAGTTCTGTCAGTCTTACCCGTTTAAGCCTGAAAAGGAAGACTACTATTTGCACATCACCACTGGGACCCATGTAGCGCAGATTTGTTGGTTTTTATTGTGTGAAGCTAACTATATACCTGCCCGTTTATTGCAGTCTTCTCCAGGAGTAAAAGACGAAGAAGGTAATGCGATTGGTACTTACTCCGTTATTGATCTGGATTTATCTAAATATGATGCCTTAGCGCAGCGTTTTCAAAAAGAAGCTTTAGATGACCAGTCTTTCTTAAAAAGTGGCATTCAAACTAAAAATAAAGCGTTTAACCAAATGATCGAGCAGATCGAGAAAGTCGCTGTTCGGAGTACGGCACCCATGTTAATTACTGGGCCAACTGGAGCAGGTAAATCAATGCTGGCAAAACGAATTTATCAGCTAAAACAACAAAAAGGCTTGGTTGCTGGTGATTTTATTGCAGTTAACTGTGCAACCTTAAAAGGTGATAATGCTATGTCAGCATTATTTGGTCATATTAAAGGGGCATTTACTGGAGCTCAAAATAAGCGGGATGGTTTATTATTAGCAGCAAACCAAGGGTTGTTATTTCTTGATGAAATTGGTGAGCTTGGGCTAGATGAACAAGCTATGCTACTACATGCTATTGAGGAAAAAACATTCTACCCATTAGGTAGTGATAAGCCTGTCCAAAGTGATTTTCAACAAATAGCTGGCACCAATAAAGATCTATATCAGGCAGTTGAAGAAGGGGTATTTCGTGATGACTTATTAGCTCGTATCAACTTATGGACTTATCAGCTGCCTGGTTTAGCTCAACGAAAAGAAGATATTGAGCCAAACTTGAATTATGAGCTACAGGAGCATGAGCGAAAAACAGCCCATAAAGCCAGTTTTAATCAACAGGCAAAGCAGCAATACCTAGCTTTTGCTACATCTTCACAGGCCAGTTGGCGAGGCAATTTTCGTGACTTAAATGCCAGCGTACAAAGGATGTTAACGTTAGCAGAAGGAGGACGAATTAATGAAATCATTGTCAGTGAAGAAGTAGAACGGTTATCCAAGCACTGGCAAACCGATCAGCCCAAAGTTAATCATTTTGGTGTAGACTTAGCACATTATTTTAGTGAAGAACAATTAGCTTCAATTGATTTGTTTGATCAGTTACAACTACAGCAGGTGATTTCTATTTGCCAGCAGCAATCGTCGTTATCGGCGGCAGGAAGGGAATTGTTTAATTATTCTCGAACGCAAAAAGCATCTAATAATGATAGTCATCGTTTACGGATTTATTTGTCTAAGTTTGGTTTGAGCTTTAATCAGGTTAGATCATAGTGGTTTATAAAGTTATCTCCGTTTTCGTTGGAAAGGTAATAGTTTGAAAAACTATTACCTGAATTATGATATGGTTTTTACCATTCTTTAATTGACTCGATTTGTTCTACTATATCTATAGCTCTAATGAGTTTTGTATGCTCCTTTGCTCCACTACCTGAATGTAAATATAGCTTAGCTGCCTTATAAACAGCATCTAGCTTTTTCACTAACTGATTATGATAAAGTAACGATTTTGCTAAATAGTCACTATCATCACTTTTTTCCCACATTTCTGTGGCTTTGATCAGTGCTCTATCTAGCTCTGGTTTCGTTAAGGAGATATGCATAGTCAATACTCCATTGATAGCAAGTTTGTTTTTTTTTAATCTAAAATGGTTCGATATACTTCTTCTAACGATGTTAGTTTATTACGAGCCAAGCTAAGTGCTTGTTGTGTGAGCGGTGTCATACCTTCTTTTATAGCTGCATTTTTAATAAGCTCAGCACCACTACCATTAATAGTTGCTTGACGAATTTCATTGCTCATAATCAGTAACTCATAAACGGCATGCCGGCCTGAATAACCTGTGTTACGGCAGTGGTCGCAACCTTTACCTCGATAAAAAGTTTCTTCATCTTTCAAACCCAGAGAAGAGTGAACACCAGCCCTTACTTTTTCTTCCACTAAGCAATGTTTACAGTTACAACGAACAAGCCGCTGGGCTAAAACACCTAACAAGGAAGTATTTACAAGATAAGGATCAATACCAATTTCTAGTAAACGTGCTATAGTTGTTGCTGCACTATTAGTATGTAACGTAGAGAGTACTATATGTCCTGTAAGGCTACATTCAATAGCCATTTGTGCTGTCTCTAAATCTCTTATCTCACCTACCATAAGCACATCAGGGTCATGTCTTAGAATATGCCTTAATGCCCTTGAAAAAGTGTAGCCAATCGAGTGGTTGACTTGTATTTGTACAAGACCGTCAATATGATATTCAACCGGATCTTCTACGGTAACAACATTAACATTACGCATTTTTATTTCTTGTAAAGCGGCATAAAGGGTTGTTGATTTTCCGGAGCCAGTAGGTCCTGTCACTAGAATAATACCATTTGATCGGTGTAATAAATTAGTAAATAAGGTTAAGTCTTTTTCTGAGAAACCAATACCAGATAAATTCTTCATGCCATACTTTGCATCAAGAATTCTTATAACTGCGCTTTCTCCATAAATAGTAGGTATAACTGAAAACCGTAAGTCAATTTGCCGATCACCTTTTTTTAAATAAGCCTGTCCATCCTGTGGTAAATGGTGTGCAGCAAGGTCCATTCCTGACATGACTTTTAACCTGCTTATGATGGGGGCTAGTAGCCCTTTAGTAAATGTTCGTATTTTAATTAAGCTACCATCAATTCTAAATAATAAATCTATCCCGTTTTCACAAGGTCTCAAATGTATGTCGGAGGCCTTGCTACCAATAGCATCAAGAATCATATTATGAACAAGTTTTACAATAGGCTTTTTTTGGCCAAGTAATAGGTTGTCTTTGCTAGTTAGCTTGTTTCCTTCATGGTAGTTGCTTTTAAACTCTTCTAATGCTTCAAGTTCACTACTGGTCCCGTATAGTCTTGCTATTGCGAACTCAATATCTTTTCTCTCTGCAATTACAGGCTCAATAACAAAATTGGTTAAAAAACTTAAATATTTTATAGTTTGGCTTTTTAGTGGCAACGTCATTGCTATGACTAGTTTTTCTCCAAGATCTAATACTGGCAATACAGTATGGTCTCTAGCGACTTCTTCAGGTAAAAGATTTATAATATTTAGGTCAAATTCTAAATCTATAAGTGACACAAAAGGCATACCTAATTTATAAGCTAAAACACGCTGAAACTCTCTTTCTGTTATAATATTTTTACTTATTAAGTAGTGGCCAATGTCTGAGTCAGCGTTCAGTTTATTTAAATATTTAATATTTTCATGTCTTGCTTCTTGTGACAGAAAACCGAATACAATAAGTAAAATATCCAGGCGATAAGATACCGGAGTACTCGCAGCTTCCAGCCTTTTAAGTAAAAGGCTGGAAGACTTGATAGGTTCGGGAAGAGGTTGAACACTTAAGTTAGTGGTATTATGGCCAGGCATAAGCTTAACCTTAACCTAAAAATTGTTGTAAAGGTAAGCTGGTTAAATAGTTGATCATAGGTGATATCAATTTCTTCAACAGCGCTTTATAATTCTAGCAAATTTTTTTGGTAATCATACATAAGCAGGTAAAAATATTGTTATATAATTGTTTATTATATTAATTGCAAAATTATTTCTAATTAATATAGTGCGCCTATATTTTTGAAAGTAAAAAATAACTAGTGAGTTACATCCTTATTATAGTATCCAAAATTTTTATAGTAGCAGTGACTGACTTCAGGGGTAAACAATCATTAGATATGCCTGAAAATGCTAATTCGCTCGCATGTTGGTTATTATTCACAAGCGCTGAAAGTTAGCATAATAAAACAATCGTTAATAATATTATTGTTGTGTTAAATCAACTTACATCGTATGTTTGCCCTGCATTATGTAAGGGGTTATATAGACTTGCATTATCTTGTTTTTTATATAAGGCTAGAAAGCTATTATTAAGAAGTGGAGTAAGCTTTAGCAAACTATAAGAACTATATATAAAAGTCCTCGTAGTCATTTAAATGAGCAGCTACGAGGAATTACTAGAATTAAATGATATTGGTGATTGTCCCTTTTTTTATAGATCCTTATTTATCTTTCCTTGCTGTTAATTATTACATGTTTGCTCGGTGTGGAAACAGTTAACTTCAGCTGCTTGTAAGTTGATGGCGGTAATAGTTAATGCCCATATAATAATAGCCAATGCCATCCGAGCTAACATAGGTTACTCCTTTAAAAATTGGTTGGTTATTGATCATTGTCGTGTGCTTATTTTACTTGACAGTTAGAGTAATGGCAGCTCTAAAGTAATCTTTTGATTATAATAAAAAGCAATGATTGATATAAGTCAACAAGAGCTTTTATGGGGGGGTATGCTCATCAAACATTGTTTTGGTGTTATTTTTGTATTGTTGTTAAGTTGTAATTGATTACAGTTAACTTATGATGGTTTGCCACTGTATTATTGGTTTAAAGATACAGAAAAAAATAATTACACTGGGTCGGGCGTAAAAAATGCTTGGTCATTAGTAATTAAAGGCAAAAAAACAACGATGTTTAGTGGGGTAGAAAAGTAATATCATGCTCAAATGTAAAGGGAGTCATTACTCCCTTTAGTAAACACTATTGTAAGTGCCTCACTAGCTGTATTATACCCGTCGCGAATCATTTTTAGGTTTTGTTATCTTCATTCCTCACCCCAGTCACCTATTAATATAGGCTCATGGGGGCAAGTCTACTACTGTAAGACTTGCGGTAGCAACTTTAATTGATATAAAAAGTGCTACTGGAACTCGTCACTTGATGGCTTGCCGATAACGCTCTTTTATCAGTTAATGCTATTATTGCTAGCCTCACCTCTGTAGGCTAGCCCTAAAAACCCTTCGCATTGGGTATATTAAGCCAACTGCTCAATACTTTCTTTGGTTATAGTAGTGATTTTTTTCCAATCGCTATTTTCGATGGCGTCTTTAGATACTACCCAGCTACCGCCTATACAGATCACATTATTTAAGGCTAAGTACTCAGCGGCATTGTCTAAATTGATTCCGCCGGTTGGGCAGAATTTTACCTGGCCAAATGGGCCTGAAAATGCTTTTAGTGCTGCTGTTCCTCCGTTTATGGCGGCAGGGAAGAATTTGAACCGTTGATAGCCTTTTTCCAGCCCCATCATTAATTCGGAGCCAGTAGCAATACCTGGTAATAGTGGGATATTAGCTGTTACGCCGGCTGCTAATAAATCATCAGTGCTGCCTGGCGTTACTATAAATTGTGCGCCTGCCTCTTGCGCTTGTTTTAATAGCTCGCGATTGGTGACTGTGCCTGCTCCAATCCAGGCTTCTGGTAGTTTTTTTCTTAGCTCAGCAATGGCAGTTAAGCCATATTCAGAACGTAAGGTGATTTCTAATACATTGATACCGCCTGCTAATAATGCCTCTGCTAAAGGTAATGCCTGTTCAGCAGAATTAATTGTAATAACAGGCATTATCAGAGACTGACTACAAATGTGGTCAATTTGGCTGGTGATAGACGTTGGCAGTTGTGTTGTCATATTTCTTAAAACCTTTAATCCCTAACTATGGACTCCAATAGACTGTCAATGGCAACTGGCTGCGGAGAAATGCTCTGATTGGCATGTCTTCTATGGGTCCATCCTCACAGGCAGTTTGTAAGGTATTTAATTTATCTGTTCCGCAAAGATGTAAAATAATCTGTTTGGCTTGTTTTAATGAGGCAAAGGTTAAACTCATTCGCTCATGGGGAGCGTGCATTGGGGTGATAGCAAGGCAGTGGTTAGGGTTATTGGGATCTAACCCCTCTGCCAGGCGTGTAGATTCTGGAAATAAAGAAGCGGTATGCCCGTCATTGCCCATTCCCAGCACTACCACATCAAATGGGTAAGGTAATTTGCCTAATAGATTGTTACATTCAGTTTCGCCTGCTGTAGCTAAATCATGGTGATTTTTTAAACCGGTAAAACTAGCTTTAGCGGCATGCTGTTGTAATAGGTGTTGGCGGATTAATCGTTCATTGCTCGCTTCATCATCAGGATTTACCCAACGCTCGTCGGCTAGCGTGATATAAACTTTTTCCCATTCAATGTCCGTATTGGCCAATTGCTTAAATAATGGAATAGGGGTGCGTCCTCCAGATAAAATCAGAGTGGCATGCCCTTTTTCTGCAATAGCTTTAGTTAGTTGTTTGGTAATATCCGTGGCTAGGGCAGTTGTTAGCTGATCAGCATTATCAAAATTAGCCAGTTTGTTATTTAACAACGCTTCTAGCTGATTAAGCTGAGTCTTCATACCAGGATCTCCCGTCTCGAGTAATCATTGCAATTGAAGAAACCGGCCCCCAGGAGCCTGCAGGATATTTTTGTGGGCGGGTATTTTGGTCTTCCCAGCCCTGAATAATTCGATCACACCAACGCCAGGCGTATTCCACTTCATCACGCCGGACAAACAGATATTGATTGCCTTTCATCAGCTCTAACAGCAGACGCTCATAAGCATCAGGGATTCGATCGGCGTGGAATGTGTCGGAAAAACTTAATTGTAAAGGCCCAGCTCTTAACCGCATACCTTTATCCAAGCCTTGGTCTTTAGTCATCACCTGTAGTGAAATACCTTCGTCAGGCTGGAGGCGGATAATTAATTTATTGCTGGCAATGCTCCGCTGCTCGGGTGCAAAAATATAATGAGGTTGTTGTTTAAAGTGGATAATGATTTGCGACAGTTTTTCAGGCATCCGTTTACCTGTTCTAAGGTAAAAGGGGACATTGGCCCAACGCCAGTTGTTGATCATTACTTTTAGTGAAACAAACGACTCAGTACTACTGCTGGATTTGGCATTCTCTTCTTCTAAATAGCCAGGTACTGGTTTGCCGTCAATAGTACCAGCGCCGTATTGGCCACGTACTACATGTGTCGTCAATAGCTCTGGTGTAATAGGCTGTAGTGCCTTGAGTACTTTTACTTTTTCATCACGGATACTGTCTGCTGATAAGTCACTGGGTGGATCCATTGCAATTAAACAGAGTAATTGCAGAAGGTGATTTTGGACCATATCTCGCAGTTGTCCTGCTTTGTCAAAATACCCCCAGCGGCCTTCAATACCCACTTTTTCAGCTACAGTGATTTCAATGTGATCGATATGATTTAAATCCCACTGTGAGCCAAACAAATTATTGGCAAACCTTAACGCGATAAGGTTTTGAACAGTTTCTTTCCCTAAATAGTGGTCAATACGATAGATTTGGCATTCATCAAAATACTTAGCCACTTGATCGTTAATTTCGCAAGATGAGGCTAGGTCGTAACCAATAGGCTTTTCTAGTACTACACGAGTTTTGCTGTCTATTAGCTGGTGCTTAGACAAGTTTTCACAAATGGGGCCATAAACGGAGGCTGGTGTGGCAAAATAACATATCAAGCGATGCTTTACCTTTGCTCGGGTGGCAACCAGCTGGTCATAGCCTTCTTCTGTGGCAAAATCCAGCTTGATATATTGAAGCCGACTACAAAAACGTTGTAGTACTTCGTTATCAAGCTCGTCTGCTGGAATGTATTTTTTCAGGTGTTCTGTAACATTTTCTTTAAAGCCCGGTTGGTCGACATGATCGCGAGCCAGCCCGATCATGCGTGTTTCTGCATCCAGCAGGCCTGCTTTATCCAGCTGAAACAGAGAAGGAAATAGCTTTCGGAGTGCCAGGTCTCCTTGAGCACCAAATATAGCTAAGTCACAAACTTTGTCTTGATTGGAATTCATACTGACAACCAGCTTTCATAGTATCGATCAATTTGTAGTTATCTAATTACTTTTTTAGCCTGATGATAGGGCTAAAACCTTGATATTGCAATTTTGTTTGTTAAATTTACTACATATCAGTAGAGTAAGTAGTATGATGTTATAAGTTTGGACCATTTAAATACTGGTAGGACTATGTAAGCCAAGTTATGATAAGCCGCGTTTTTAGACTCAGTATAGTCAGCCTAAAGGGGTGTACCCTGAGTTACCGCGTACTTTCTCATATAGAGGGTGTCGCAAAAGTTATATTTAGCTCCCTCTCCCTCTGGGAGAGGGCTGGGGTGAGGGTGAAGTTACTTTAAAGTCTCCGCTACGCGGACTCACTCATCCTAACCTTCTCCCTACAGGGGAGAAGGAACTTGATTTTAAGTACTTTTGCGACAGCTACTATGTCTGGGGTGGTTTATTCACTGTGCTTGGCAAAGTACTGATTTGTATAGCCAAAGAACATCGCTTTTAGCGGCAGCGATTGCCCTGAAGGCATATCTGTTACTTAACCGGTCTTCTGATTGCTTTATGAATCGACCTATAAATTTAATTGAGCGTATTAAAACCAGTTTAGATACGCTAAATCGTTCAGAGCGCAAAGTAGCTGATGTGATTTTGAAAGACCCACATTCTGCTACGCGCTACAGTATCGCTGCCTTAGCTCAAGAAGCAGGTGTAAGTGAGCCTACTGTTAACCGGTTTTGCCGTAGTTTTGATGCGAAAGGCTATCCAGATTTCAAGTTGCAGTTAGCCCAAAGCCTGGCCAGTGGTACCCCTTATGTCAGTCGTAATGTAGAGCAAGATGATACTGCTCAAGAGTACACAGACAAGATTTTTTCTTTCAGTATCGCCAGCTTGGACGCGGCCAGACAAAGTATTGATGCTAATGAAATCACCAAGGCAGTAGACTATCTGATTCAAGCAAAACAAATTAGCTTTTTTGGGGTAGGTGCCTCTGGCCCAGTAGCAATGGATGCCCAGCACAAATTTTTCCGTTTTAATATCCCTGTAATGGCTTATGATGACTTTTTAATGCAAAGAATGGTGGCATCAGTTGCTAGAACGGGCGATGTCATCGTCATTATTTCCTACACTGGTCGTACAAGAGAATTAGTCGAAGTTGCCAAAATAGGCCGCGAAGCTGGCGCTACCGTGATAGGTATTACTGCTCCAGACTCTTATTTAGCAGAAGAGTGCACCCTGACAATTGGAGTAACCACCCAGGAAGATACTGACGTATATATGCCCATGGCATCGCGGATGGTGCATTTAACCGTACTGGATGTATTAGCAACAGGTGTTACTTTGAAGCGTGGGGTAGATTTTCAAAAACACCTGAAGGCAATAAAAGACAGCTTAAAAGCGAGCCGGATGCCGGTAAAGAAGTAATGCCTTTATAAGTTACTTTTTGTGTACAAGGATGTGCTCTTAGTTGGTGGCCAAGTTTTCCGGCAAATATTTTTGATTAAAATTTTTATGATTAAAGTAGTTATATTATCTGTTCTGGAAGATCATTGTTTCCTGTATTAAAAGTTGGATATAAATTTTTAATACAGTATTGTTTTTAATGTATAAAGCTCAGCATAGTTCCTACATTTTTTATTTATCAAAGATTTGATTTAGGTTGCGGAAGCCTTTTATTTCTATAGGGTTGCCAGATGGGTCAGAAAAAAACATGGTGTATTGCTCGCCTGGTTGGCCTTTAAATCTAATAGTAGGGGAGATAATAAAATTGATGTTTTTCTTGCATAGGCGGTCAGCAAGTTTATTCCACTCATTTAGTTCTAATATGAGCCCAATATGAGGCATGGGTACTTTATGTTCTCCCACTATGCCTGTTAATGTTCTTGTAAAAGGTGTTCCTAAATGTAGGGATATCTGATGATTAAAAAAGTTAAAATCAATCCAGGTGTCAGTACTGCGCCCTTCCTTACAGCCTAATGTATTTCCGTAAAACTCTCTAGCTTCAGATAAATCATTAACATGATAAGCAATATGAAAAAATGACTGCATAATTGTATTTCCTGAGTTGTTTTCTATAAAATTTATCCTAACTTATTCAGTAGTAGTAGGAAACGGGTTGCTACTGAAAATTACTGTTGCTAATCATTAGGGAATCTTATGGATGTACGTTTTTTAAAAAGCTTATTGGCTGTGATTGATAAAGGGTCAATCGCTGATGCAGCAAGACATGAAAATTTAACCTCATCTGCTGTTAGTCAGCGTATTCAAGCTTTGGAAAGGGAATTGGGAGTAACATTATTCTCTCGGATTGGAAATACGGCTAAACCAACGGAAAGCTGCATGCGGCTGGTGCCTCGGGCCAGAAAAATTGTTCAAGAGATTCAAGCATTAAAAACTGATTTAGACCCAGTAGGGCTAACGGGAGAGCTGCGTATTGGCGCTATATCAACAGCATTAACGGGCTTAATACCACAGCTAATGAAAAAGTTAATGACTCAAGCACCAGATGTTAAACTGAGCATAGTGCCAGGAACCTCTGCCTCATTATATGAAAGGTTAATAGCTGAAGAGTTGGATGCTATTGTAGTGGTTGATCCGCCTTTTGATACACCAAAAATGATGAAAAAAATAACACTCTATGTAGAGCCTCTAGTCTTTATAAAATCAAAGTCAGTATCTTTGCCTATTGCAGAGGCTATACAAAGTAAGCCGTATATTCAGTACGACCCACATTCGTGGGGTGGACGGTTAGCGACAGAATATTTGCATGATCAACAAATAACGGTAGATCCTTTGTGTGATTTAGATGGTTTGGAAGCAATTGCCATATTGGTATCCGAAGGTGTAGGAGTAAGCTTAATCCCTTATTGGCAAGGCCTTGAAAAAATTGCAAATGATATTGTCATTAGCAATGTGGATGTTAAAAAGTACCAAAGAGAGATTACGCTGTTACATCCAGTACAAACTATTAACTCTCGTTTAATAAGTTTTTTAGTTGGTTTGATTAATGAAGAATAAGTTTAGTTAGTTATTTTAGTTGATTCCCATAAATTTTTTGAATTAATGACTTTAATATGATAACCATCGTAAATAGTGAGTATGGCATCATGATGTGCTTTGTTCCTGTCTGCACAGCAATCTTCTAGAATATAGACTTCATATCCCTTACAAAAGGCTGAGTTAGCAGAAAACATAACGCACGCTTTAGTTAATACACCACACATGTACAATCTTTTTATATTATTACATTTTAAATAGGCTTCAAACTCGTCACCAATACTATGAAATAAATCGTAGGTCCACTTTATAAACACTGCTTCATTCTTCAGCTCTTTTGCATAGGGCTCGGGAGATCCTTCACCTAATGCAATATTTCCCGGTGGATGGAGTTTATTCCACCAGGGAATCCATGTGCTCTTTTTGTTGTTATCTTTCTCTCGGATATGAATAACGGGCACTTTATTTTTCCTCGCATTTTCCAGTAGTGAACGAATGTTATCGGGAAAATGAGGGAATTGCTCAAGTAAACTGGCTTGTTGTTGTTCTAATAAAGTTCTTGTATCGCTTATATAATCAGACTGAACATCTATAATAACAACTGCACTATTGGCTAAGTCAGGTTTTTCTTTATTCATTGCAAATGTTTTTTTTCATAAATTAGTGAAAGTAGGAGGCACCATTGATATCAATGGTTGCACCAGTTGCATGATTTGAAAGGCCGGAAAGTAAAAATGCAATTATATTGGCCACTTCTTCTGGTGGCGCTGGCTTGCCTGTAGGTACTTCATTAAGCAATGCTTCATTACCAGGCTTAGCTAATTTTGCCTGGATACGATCTGTGTTGATCCACCCTGGAGCAATATTAAATGCATAAATTCTATCTTTTGCATAAGCTTTAGCGATTGAGCGAGTCAGTGAAACAATAGCGCCTTTTGAGGCTGCATAATGCATCATATCAGGTAAGTCCCCCCTGAATGCTGCTCTACTGGCTAAATTAATAATTACACCACCAGTGTATTGTTGATAATGTGTTATTGCATAACGGCATAAATCTGCAACCGCGACGACATTGATATCTAAGGTTGCTTGCCATAAATCTCTCCACTCTTGTGTTGGGGAGTCAATGGCTGCAGGTGACTCAAAAGCCGCATTGTTGACTACTCCATCAAGAGTGCCTTGCCAGTCAAGGGCATTTTGCCATAATCGATCGACTTCTTCTGGCCTAGCTAAGTTAGCTTGAACTGGATGACAATGGTCAGAGCCGTATTCTTTTTGTAGCAAGCCAATATTTTCTGAAGCACTATTATAATGCAGAATTAATTTAGCCTCTGCTTTTAATAGGCATTTAGCTGTAGCCAAGCCAATTCCACCAGAGGCACCGGTTAGTAAAATTGTTTTATTTTTAAGAGAGATCACTGATATCGCTCCACCTTTAAGCACATTCCAGAAGTATAGAACTGTAACTTAAGAGGGATGACTGTTGTATCAGAAAAAACTGGCGCTCTGCTTAAGAATTTCTGTCGATGTTTATCCTATCTATAAGTAAATTGATATATGTTCGCACTTTAAGCGGTACTTGCTGACTATAAGGGTGAATACAATAAACTTCCCTTGGTTCAGATCTTACATGGGGAAAGACTTGTACTAGTTTACCTTGTTTAATTAAGTCTTGGGCATATATATCAGGTAATAAGGCAATGCCTAATGCTTGCTCAGCGATATTAACAGCTGAAGGCAGGGTATTAACCCTAAACTGATGTTGTAGTTTTAGCTTAATTTTTTCACCATTCCATAAAAGTGTTTGTTGTTTGCGTCTTTCCTGCCAGCTGGTTGCTATATGAGGAAGGGCGGCCAGCTGTTCTGGTTGGTTGATCTCACCTAATTGTTCCAACTTGGCTGGGGCTGCACAGAAAATTTCGGTTAATTCACCTAATTTTCTAGCTTTGTAGTTGCTGTCGGGTAATGCGCCGACGCTAATGGCTATATCAATTTTATGGCTAAGTAAGTCTAAACGTTGGTCATTAATAATTAATTTTGGCTCAATTTTAGGGAATAACTTACACAGCTGAGTGAGTGTCGGTAGTATCAACTGGCTCTCAAAAGCATGGGGGGCGGTAATAACGAGTGGGCCTTCAGGGCTGCTGGCTTGGGACTGTACCTCCTCGAAGGATATATTGACTAGCTCCTTAATGGATTGGCAGCGGCGGGCAAAAACCCGGCCTTCTTCGGTTAAGCTGAGCCGGCGAGTAGAGCGGTTCATCAGTCTAACCCCTAACTCCTCTTCTAGCAGGCTGATATGCTGGCTAACCCCTGAACGAGTATGCCCTAGCATTTCTGCTGCACGGGTAAATGAGCCAGTTTGGACAACTTCTGCAAACACTAACATGCGGTAAATACTTTTCATAAAACCTGCTCACTAATTATTGTTCAATAATTTTAACCAAACTTTTCATGAAAAGACTAATTATCAATATAATAAATACTAATATAATGGTACTCAAGTTAACAGATGAATACGGAGCAAGCACATGAGTCATGTTAAGTCAGTTGAAGAGCAAGTATTAGCGACGAGTAAGCAATGGATTGAAACCTTTAATAAGGGAGATGCCAAAGGTTGTTCAGAAGGCTATGTAGTTGATGCAGTAATGGATGCCAGGCCTGTCGGACAATTTGTCGGGCGCGAATCAATTCTGGCATTTTGGCAGCAATTTATTCAGTCTACTGGGGCCTCTGAATTAATTTATAAAGATGTCAATGTTGACGTGTTGGACGAGAATAATGCTGTTTTGTCTGCAAATTGGCAAATGAATGTAGGTCGTGGCTATATCAGCAAAGAGTTATGGCAGCGACAGGGAAATGGCCAATGGCTGTTGGTTGAGGATGATTTCACAGTAGTAGAGCAGTTTTAAGAAAATAAAATACGGTTTTACCTAATATATGGTTAAGGTAAAATGCTTTTTTAAATAGAATTTTTTCTATATAAGATAATTATTAGAGGTGCCCTATACTACTATTAATATATGGTTTATAGGGTTGCTGATATGTACCTACTTTTAGGCTTTCTCTTGCTAGTCTCTAATTTTGTATATGCAACTAATCAGTTAACTGTTCGTTTGACTAATGGAGAGTGGCTTCCCTATCAGTCGGAAAATCTTAAGCATTATGGTGTTGCTTCTCACATAGTGACAGAGGCATTTAGGAGTGTGGATGTTAAAGTAGACTATGTTTTTATGCCATGGAAAAGGGCTTATATTGAAGCAAAAGAAGGGCGATTCGATGGCTCCCTTATCTGGAGTCTTGACCCTGATCGTGAAAAGGAGTTTTTCTTCAGTGATATTATCATTCATGGAAGGTCAGTACTATTTCACTTGAAGTCTATGCCCTTTGATTGGAAAGACTACTCAGATTTTGTCAGTGTAAAAGTGGGTGGTGTGATTGGTTATAAATACCAATTTGAATCAAACAAAGATATTAAGATTGAAAGAGCTTATTCTGAAATAGCCATATTTAAAATGTTATTGAATAGAAGAGTTGATATACTGCCATCTGATTTAGATGCAGGCTATGCTATTTTATATAGTAACTTTTCTGAAGATGAAGTAAAGAATGTGACGCATCATCCTCGACCATATAATACTACAACCTATCACTTAATTTTAAGTAAAAAAGTCAAACAGAATGAAAAAATAATAAAGTTGTTTAATACTGGCCTTAAAAAGTTGAAAGCTAGTGGTAAATATGATACCTATTTTGAAAACGCTCGAAGAGGACTATATAAAAAGTAAATTTGACTAAGGGAACCACTGGCGCGAATGTTTTTAGTCTTTGTTTGTTAATAGTTCTTCTAGTTTCATCTTGAAATGGTTTGATGTATATGTCCTGTAGTTTTTGGCGACAGTCTGCAGGTAGAGGATTAGGCTTTTCATTTTTGCTAGATGAACAGCTCAGCTAGCTTTGGGTTGAGCAGTATAATAGCCGCAGCTGTAATGGCCACTATAACAAAAATAAGGATGGGGCCAACAATTAATTTAAGGGTTTTTTTGTTGACTATTGAATCCACTTTATTTTCAGGGTCGGTCCATACACTTAAAATTTTTTTAGTTACTATGGATAACCCGACAAAGGCTTCTAAACATCGGTATCCAACTATTATAATAAGAAGAATAAAAGCTAACCCATTAAGAAAGGAGTTCCAGCTGCCTAAGCTAAACATAATAATTGCAAAAAATACTACTAAAAAGATAGCGTTTGTTGCTATCTTTTTATTTGTTAATGCAATCAAAAATAAAGGCAGGAATAAAATACTCAAGATAATTAAAAATAACTGCATTTGTTTTTAAAACCTACCCTGCTATAGGTAAACGCTATTTACCTAACAAAGCAAACTCGTTACTATTTGCAATAGTTAAATTATAACCTGGAGAATACCAATGGAAAAGGTAATTATTATTACTGGAGCAAGTCGTGGTATTGGTGCGGCTACGGCATTACTGGCTGCTGAGCAGGGTTATGCTGTTTGTGTTAACTATCACAAAGACCACACTGCTGCTGAAAAAGTAGTCAGCGCAATTCAGGCTGCGGGCGGTAAGGCTATTGCTGTTGCTGCCGATGTGAGTAAGGAGACAGAGGTTAAGCATTTATTTGAACTAACGGAAAGAGAGCTAGGTCCTGTTACTGGCTTAGTTAATAATGCGGGTGTACTTGATCAACAAACTAAATTTGAACACATGTCAGTTGAGCGTTGGCAACGTATTTTTAATATAAATGTTATTGGTAGTATGCTTTGTGCTCGTGAAGCGATCCTGCAAATGTCTACTCAGCATGGGGGGCAGGGTGGGGCAATAGTCAATGTATCCTCTACCGCCTCATTTATTGGTGGGGCTAATGAATATGTTGATTATGCAGCCTCTAAAGGGGCTATTGATAGCTTGACGATAGGTTTGGCTAAAGAGGTGGCTGCTGAAGGTATAAGGGTGAACGCTGTTAGGCCAGGGATGATTTATACTGATATCCACGCCAGTGGTGGTGAACCAGGTCGTGTTGACCGATTAAAAGAAGTTATTCCGATGAAACGGGGTGGTACTGCTGAAGAAGTAGCCAATGCAATTATGTGGCTGTTATCTGAGCAAGCTTCATACTGCTCTGGTAGTTTTATTGAGCTGGCAGGCGCCAGGCGTTAAGTAGAAGTGATATGTGAGTATTTTTGACACCTAAAAATGATTCATGTGGGGTATATGCCTGCTGTAAATCAAATAAGTTTTGATCTGTTGGTTTATCATGAAGACAAGAGCAAAAGGTGAGGATGTAGTATGCTGATGAAGTTAGCAGTATTTAACACCCATAGTTATGATAAAGCATTTTTTACTGAAGCAAACGAGCAGTGTGGTTTGTCTATTAGTTATTTTGAACCTCGTTTAACAGCAGAAACTGCAAAGTTGGCTGAAAACTATCCAGCAGTTTGTGCGTTTGTTAATGATGTTATTGATGAAGAAGTCATAGAGCAGCTTGCAAAGGGAGGCACTCGGTTAATTGCTTTACGCGCTGCTGGTTATAATAATGTGGATTTGGCTGCTGCTAAGCAGCATGGTATTACCGTTGCGAATGTGCCAGCTTATTCACCAGAGTCTGTTGCAGAGTATACTGTTGGTCTAATGCTAACATTAAACCGTAAAATACATCGAGCCTATAATCGAGTAAAAGAAAATAATTTTGCTTTAAATGGATTTATTGGTTTTGATTTTCATAACTGTACGGTTGGTGTTATTGGCACTGGCAGGATTGGAACTGCGGTAGTAAAAATTTTAAGCGGAATGGGTTGTAAAATACTTGCTCATGATATTGTAGAAAGTAACGACTGCATTGATGTGGGCGTTAATTATGTAGGTCTTTCTGAGCTACTGGCTGAATCTGATGTAATTACATTACATTGTCCTATGACGGAGGACAATTATCATATTATTGATGAGCAAGCTATTAAGACAATGAAAGAAGGAGTAATGTTAATTAATACCAGCAGAGGTGGTTTAATTGATACAGAAGCTGTAATTGAAGGCTTAAAATCTGGAAAAATTAGCAATCTAGGGCTTGATGTTTACGAAAATGAAAAACCAATGCTTTATGATGACCACTCTAATGAGTTACTGCTCGATGATGTGTTGGGTAGGCTGTTAACGTTTCCTAATGTGCTGATTACCGGACATCAAGGTTTTTTCACAAAAGATGCACTTAGCTCAATAGCCAGCACTACTCTGTTTAATGCAAAGTGTTTTTATGAGGGTATAGCGTCAGGGAATGAGCTTTAGCTGGTTCCACTAGCACTTTTTATATTAAAGGTGTCCCCTTTATTGATTGGTTGCTGTCGTTTGCTTTGAGTAGCGCAGCAGCTCTAGGACACCTTATCACTCTATATTTTCCTGCTTTTGTCTGTGGGTTACTAAGCCTTACTTTGTAAAGTAAAAAGGCTTTTGAAAGACTTTACTCTGTGTTTGATAAAGCTTGATACCCAGTATTTATAGATAATAACTAATATTAGCTTCGCCATATGACGACGAGTTCCATAATACATACAGCACCAAGGAGCATGTTCAAGGGGGCCCTCGTATAATACATTTGGAAAAACGAGCCTTTGTAATTTTGCTACTTTAGGTTCAATAGATGCGCCGAGCATATAACGTTTGCCTAAGGACAAGTAATCATAAAATGTCATCAGATAAACCCAACCCCGTTTAAATGAGCTAAGTTCATTGCTCATCCATATACAACAACCTTCCACTAAGTCATCTTGTGATGGGGTGCTGCTTTGTAATATGGCTTCTTTGGGGATATCAGAAAGATAGCGATGTGGAATGTTTGAGTTTAATACATAACCAC
This sequence comes from Spartinivicinus poritis, assembly GCF_028858535.1. NCBI lineage: Bacteria > Pseudomonadati > Pseudomonadota > Gammaproteobacteria > Oceanospirillales > Zooshikellaceae > Spartinivicinus > Spartinivicinus poritis. Next base: position 161,696 of record NZ_JAPMOU010000004.1, on the reverse strand, counting down.
CAATTAGTTCGGAATTTTTATTGTAAATACCGCGTACAATTGAAGCAGCTTCAAGGTATCTACTGTCAACATGATTTCCAGAAATATAGTGATATTTATTTTTGAATTCTTGTAGACTTTGTTTATCTTTAATTACTCTTGTTGAAGTCACTTTCATTTTTAATCTAACACTCATAACGTCCGGGTGCTATAGTATTTTGAGGGTCTATAGCTTGTTTAATTATCTTTCTTAAAGAAAGGGCATCTTGTTCTAGTCCATCGTTAAGAGGCATTTCATCAACAGCTCTTCTGTAAGGTATCCAACCTAGCTCAATATATTTTTTTCTTAGTTTTTTTATAGTTTCGTGAGCTAACTGCGTTTCATCGAAATTTGATGTATCATAATATAAACTGATAATGGCCTGACAAAGACTTGATGTAACAGCTGTTAATGTCACAGCCATTTCAAAACCTGCTTGTTCAAACTCATTCTCTGTTATAGATAAGAGTTTTTCGACGTCTTTTCCGATCATTGGTAGAGAGGGAGCAAGCCAGAAAAAGCCACAGCCATTATCAATTGGATCTATATCTATTCGAGGGACACTATTTTTATTTCTCCAATAACAGCCTTTAAGAGCAACATTATCTGGAATACCTTCAAAAATTCCCATTGCTTTCGATATTTCAGTAACTTTATTATTGGCTGTTTCAATTTGAGGTATCCAACTCGCGTGGCATGATAACCAGTTGACTAAAGATTGAGCTTTTTGGAAAAGGCTGTAGGGAATAGTATATACTTTTGCTACTTTATGTAGCTTTTTTCTAATTCTTTTGGCTTTTGCTTTGGCAACAGAGGTATTTCCAAAGATGGAAAACGTAGCCATCCAGGGGGATATTTTAAGCTTTTTCAGCAAGTCATTGATATCACTTTTATTGGAGCCTATTTTGGTATCCCACCTGGTAAAATCAAACTGAGAAAACATACCAAGCATACGATAATGGTTGCCTATATGTGGTAATGCATCAACAGTTCCTTCAGACTTAAGCTCTCGCATTGCATTGATGTACTCACCAATTGCAGCATGATCCTTAAGCTTAACTATACAGCGTAAACTACACTCAGGACGAGGGATTAATTCAATCCTAACTTTAGTGACAACCCCTATATTATTTTGAGTAAATATTTCGTGAATTCCAGCACTTAACCCTATGCGGCCAGCATATTTACCTGGTGGTGATAGATTATAAATATTGCCATTAGCTAGTATTAACTCGGTAATAGCGAAGTGGCGCACACGATAACCTAGTGGAGAGTGGCCAAATCCCCTTTCTAGTATATTGCCCATAATACTAGTATTTGGCCCAGCTCCTGTACAATCCATCATCCAGTCTGTATTTTTTAGGAAGTTAGCAAGTTGTCCTTGTGTTACCCCTGGCTCAATTTCTACACTCCCTAATACTGGATCAAAGTCAATAATACGATTCATTTTATGCATATCTAAAACAATGCAACCTGTTTTAGGGGGGCAGCTCTTTCCATAGCCCCAATTTTTGCCACATGAAACTGGATAGACAGGGGCTTTTTGTTTGGATGCAGTGGATATGATTTGCTGTACTTCTGTACTGCTTTTGGGGTATGTTACTCCAGTAATTTCCCTTTGATGCAAGCCTAGGCCACTAAAAGATTTATTTTCTAATAATTCTTTATAAGACAGAACCTTGATCTTTGATAACTCGTCATTAATCGGGGTGGAAATTTTTTCTTGTGCCTCCAAAATGTAAACTCCTAACTAGGGCAAATAAGTTATCTTTAGATAACAAAAAAATAGTTACTCTTTTAAAAAGTTATCTTTCAAATCGAACTTATTGTGATTACTTACTTTTATAACTGGATTGAGTAAATAAGTTGACATTGTAATGTTATTTTAATGTTGTTGTATAGACCTGGAAATAATTTGATTTTTGTAAGTTAAAAATAAATGTGTGTATAAAATAACTTACTTACTATGAGTTGGTTGTATTTAGTCGCTTTAGGTATGTAAGGATAGCATTTAGCTATATTTGACTGGATAGTCTTGAAAGTGTTTAAAGTCAATTAATGCTCAATTGTTAATTTTTAGATTGACTGATAAATGAGCTTTGGTGAGTGATTACTAGAACATCCTCGGTTTATGATATTTTTGCAATGATCTATGCAACTAAAAGAGAGTTCTGAAAGGCATAACAAATACTAGAGGTGCCCCTATAATATACTCTTCTTGGAAGATATCTAAACCTCTAGGGTACTTGATCTTCATTGCTAATCAACAAAGATAGTAATGTATGATGGTATGGATACCACCAATTAGAGTAATGCAGGAGCAATTGCTAAGGAGCATTTTATTGTCAGGTTTATGGTGTTTTGGCATTCAGTAGTTGTACCTAAAAAACATTCGCTTTGACTATATCAGGTATAAGATTATTTAGTATTAACTTCTTTGCCTTGATTAAACTTTTAATCGTAATATTTGTAAATCGCTTTAAAAGCTTTGTTTTCTAGTCTGTGTAGCGCTTAGAGTAGTGTCTTTATCAAATAAAAGCATTATTCATTGTTTTTTATAAGTAGGGAGTAGCTTATTCCTGAAAACTCTTTGTCAGCTGAAAAACCATCTTCTATCTTTAGATTCCTAAAAAATATTATTATTTTTCCTTGTGTTTAAAAATAATGAATTGTCATAAGTTTCTTCAGTTAGCACTTATATTTTAAATAATAATAAGTAACAGGATAAGTTGTGCATTTACTTAGTAAATAGGTAGGTTGATTTTTAAATGTAAACATGGAGAGTTCAATGATGAAAAATAAAACTTTAACAGTATTTGGTGTGTTGGTATCTAGTGCTATAACTGTTTCTAGTCATGCTGCTGATATAAAAAACTATCAAGGTACACATTGTGTGCCGATTACCTCTAGTAGCTCTTATTCATCTGAATACAGATATAGCCATCCTTTTGGATATATTCAGAATAAATCGTCTTCAAAGTGGCTTTATCTTGAATGTCCGCTAGTTAGAGACGATACAACCGCTAATAACCAAGCATCTGCTGGTTATGTAAGAGTAAAAGATCGTAATGCAGCAGACGATGTAGAGTGTGCTTTTTATCGTGTCTATGATACCGGCACCGTTGCGAGTGGCTATGTAAAGCGCTCAAGTGGCTCTTCAACTACAATGCAGCAACTTGACTTTCCAAACTTAAATCAAGGAGGAGCAAAATATACTATGCATATGAAGTGTAAGTTACCACCTTCAACAACATTATATTCATACTCAGCTAATGAATTATAAATTTAGCAATAAAAATGAATAGAATTTAATGCCACGTTAGCTAATGCCTGTGTTATGTAGCAGGTATTAGCTGTTTTATGCTATTAGGTAGGAAACGAGAATAGATATGATTCGGGAAATAGATTAAACGTTAATAGCTATAAAATAGGGAAATAGGTGTAATATATGGAAAGGTCGATTGTTAAACATTATTTTTTTACTTTGTTTTTGATAATTATTGTTTCATCAGTAGTTAATGTTTTATTTTTATACTTTCAAGAAGCAAACAAAACAGTGCAAAAAGGGAGTTATGACACTAATAATCTTAACGTTCACAATGTTGAAGTTGAATTATTAGGTTTAAAAAAACAACTAGGCCAATTAGCCGTAGCGATAAAGCCAGAGCAAGCAACCATTAACTCTTATGAGTTAATATTGCAGGATATTAATAAGCTATCAGAGCAAATTAATAAATATCATCCAACTGTCGAAACTGCTATTAATGAGGTGAGTGAAGCAGACAGTAAAGTAAGTATAGATAGTAATACAGATATTGATCCAATGCTTTTAGCAGAACAGCAGCATTTGTCTCAACCCGTTGATGGTGAATGGGCTTCTGAAGCTATTTTTTCGATTCAGCAGGCAATATCTGTTGGAGAGATTGAAGGCGCTTATCTCGATAATATTGACTGTAGAACTAATAGTTGTAAATTAAATTTAAGCTTTGAAAAAGCAGGTCAGGTAGAGCCTGCAATAGATCAAATTGTAAGCAGAGTTAACTGGGATCACCAACATACACTTAAAATGAGTGAAAAAGGCTTACAAATTATATTTTCAGCACAATCCTTATAAAAGAGCGCCCCATAGATGAAGTGGTTCATTCATTTTATTTTACGCACACACCACTAATCAGTAGGTGCATAGTAGCTTAGAAACATTTTAACTGTAGAGTCAATAACTCTATCCAGTTGGTCATTATCAGGAAGTGGGGTGCCTTTGACTATTTGAGGCCAGAAACTCTATTTCTTGTAAAGCAAGTTTGCGTAGTTGCCTTTCCATTGTCTGGCTCAAGCATATAGACACCTCTAATAATTGTTTGCTGCTACTGGTGTTATTAGAGGTACCCTTAATTTAGCTGGTGAGTTCTCCACACTGGCTTTCTTGCATTTTTTGACGAATGTCTTCTACTGATAAATCCTGAGCTAATAAATAGTGTAACTTGGTAAAAGCAGCTTCTAAGGTCATGTCATAGCCACCAATAATACCTGTATCGGCCAGGGCAAATCCAGTCGCATAGCTGGATTGGTCAACTCGGCCTTGAATGCACTGAGTTAAATTAACTAGCACAATATCCTGTTCATTAGCTTTAGTTAGGGCTTTAAGTAGCGCTTTATCATTGTCAGGAGCATTGCCTACCCCATAAGTCTGGAGAATGATTCCTTTTGTATCAAGCTCGGCAACTTTGTCGATAAGCTCTGCTGGCATACCTGGATACAGCACTAACGGAATGACACGCCATTGGCGGTAGCTCTCTGGCAAGATAAATATTGGGTCTGCACTGGAGGGAGGTAACAAAGCAGATTGGTTGATTTCAATATGAATGCCTACCTGACCTAACCAAGGGTAATTGGGTGTATCAAATGCATCAAAGCCAGTGGCTTTTAACTTGCTGGTACGATTACCGCGTAATAATCGTCCATTAAAGTACAAGCATACTTCAGGAATCTGGTAATGACTTGCCAAGATCATGGCTGTTACTAAATTGTCCTGCGCATCATTGCGGATTTCGCTTAATGGTATTTGTGAGCCAGTAACAATCACTGGCTTATTAATCCCCTGTAGCATAAATGATAATGCAGAAGCTGTATAAGCCATGGTGTCAGTACCATGGAGAATGATAAAGCCATCATAATCGTTGTAACGGTCAGCAATATCCTTTGCAATGGTTAACCAGTTTTCAGGAATAATATTGCTACTGTCTATTAACTGATCATATTCATGTAGTTCATAGTCAGGCATATTGGCTGACATATGACCAGGAATTTTATTTGCGATTAGTGCATCTAGCCCACTCATTGGAACATAGCCTTTTTCAGAGCGCTGCATTCCAATAGTGCCGCCTGTATAGGCAATGTATATTTTTTTCTTCATCAGCCATCACCTGTTGTCGAACAAAGCGTAAGGATAAAGTGTTAGTGGGTCGTTGCCTAGTGGGGCAAGTAAAATAAGGTCACTAATGTTTAAGGAGAAAAGCTACTAGTGCTTAGCTAGTACAGCTCAGTGGCTTAGGTGCTAGAGGTTAGTACCAATGATTATGATATGGAGAAAACACTTACCAATAGATAACAGAAAGCCCGTCAGATGACGGGCTTTATATCAGATTAACAGCGTTAATCTAACACATTGAGCTCTACTCGACGATTGCGGGCTCTACCTGAGTCGGTACTGTTATCAGCAACAGGGCGTGACTCACCATAGCCTACTGCTCTTAAGTCACCCGTTCTAATACCACGGCTAATTAAATAACTGCGAACAGAGTTTGCACGTCTTTGAGATAAGTCTCTGTTGTATTGATTGCTACCAATATTGTCTGTATGACCACCTAACTCAAGACGAGTACCAGCGTGTAATTTGAGTTTTTCAGCTACGGTATTTAAATACTCTTTAGCTGCCCAGGTAAGTTTGTCAGAGTTAAACTCAAACTCAACACCATCAAGTTTTAGAGCTTCAACACAACCTAAAGCATTAACTTTGGCACCAGGAGGTGTATTGGGGCAATGGTCTTTATTATCTGTAACGCCATCATTATCCGAATCTAGCAGGCAGCCGCGAGCATTTACTTTGGCTCCAGCTGGTGTATTTGGGCATTCATCGCGATAGTCTGGTACACCATCATTATCTGAATCTAAAGCACAACCGTGTACATCAACTGCAGCACCTTTAGGCGTTGCAGGACATTTATCTCGACTATTTGGTACCCCATCACCATCGCTATCGGACTCTCGGTTCATTAGTGCACAGGTGATACCCCCAATAAGTGCACCACCTACTGCACCAATAGCGGCGTCTTCAGAATCTTCAAATGAGCCTATTACCGCGCCTGTAGTTGCACCTACATAAGCACAATTGCGCCAGTCTTCATACCAAGGGCCTTGAGTGGCACAACCAGTTAAAATCAGTGGAAGTACCAACAAAGCAGACAGCTTCCTGCTAAAGATTGGTTTTTTCATATTCATCTCCATGTTTAATGTTGGCAAGCTAGCAAAGCAAAGATCAGTATAGTTAACACTGAGCTACTCTAGCCTTTTTTGTAAAAAATAATTTAACCCCAAGACAACATAACTAATACAAATAGTATACAACCTAAGCCGGCTATAATTATGATAGCAATATTACTATTAATGTAGGATATACGCATCTTGTTATGTATCTTATTTATGGCAACTCAATGCGACTGAAATGATGCCATTAACGATCCAAAAATGTAACAGTTGATATGTTTTTAACTATACCATTTGCTGTGGCTATATAATCTGCATGAAGAGGAGTATATATACTGGTTGTTAATTACATTAAGTGCACCTATATAGTTATGCTACAATTTGATTATAGTTTTAGGTTGTTGGGTGAATATACTTGCCTGGTACTGGTTACACCATATGTTACTTCATGCAGTAATTTAAATATCTGTTTTGGTTAAATTTTTTGCAGTAAGTGTATGATTAGGTCTTCCTTGTACATCGTTACTTTTTACCTGAGCTTTTTTGGCATTACAGAGCAAACCAGTAGTCAAGAGCAGTTAGAGCAAACTCAAAGTGTAAAGCAACTTAGTGTAGCCACTTTAGTAGGTTATCCGCCATTTATTATTGCTAAACGAAGATTGCGTGTTGCTCATTACGAAGTTGTTCCTCCTGGAATAGACTCCGATAGTATTATGGGTTATAGCTGGGAAGTGTTTCGCAGTAGTTTTCATCAACAGGGTTATACCATTAATCTGAAAGTTTACCCCTGGGTACGTGCTATAGAAGAGGTAAAAAAACAAAAAGTTGATTTACTATTTCCGGCTGGTTGGACTAAAGATAGGAGTGAGTACTTATTATATTCAAAGAAGGCGATTAACAAAGTCGACTTTCTAATTTATGTAAAAAAAACCAGTAGTATCCAGTGGAAAGGTTTGCAAGGGTTAAAAAACCTTCGTATTGGTTTAATGAGAGGCTGGAGTTATGGAGAGCAGTGGGACGATTTAAGAAATGTAAAAATGACTCCTGTCAACGATGTGTTGCAAGGGTTTAGAATGCTTGATAATAACCGAGTAGATGGCTTTGCAGGCTACTTTCCTGTTTTTGATTACACCTTAAATAAAATGAACAAATCAACGGAATATCGAAAGTTACCAGCATTTGACAGTACCTATGAGTTTGTAGTGAGTGCGATAGACAACCCACGAGCAAGCGAGTTAATAACTGCTTTTGACAGGGGGATGAAGGCTTTGGCTAAGTCTGGAATGCTGGAAAAGGCGAAGCGTACTTGGCTTTATGATATGCCAGTAGCGTCTTCTCTCAATAAACAAGAAAGCCAATAGTTATTCATCTATATTTTTATAAAGAACTTTATAATTAGGGTGCTTCTAATAATGCTAGAGGCGCCCTGTAGCCAATGCGAATGGTAACAAGTGCTGCATGCGTTAAGTTGTTATCTTGTTTTGCGTATGGATCTCTAGCCAAAGCAATGAGTAATGCTTACACTTTGGGGTTTACACAATGGATGTGCAACAGCCGCTCACAGCTCCCTCAGTAGAAACACCAGCTGTATTTAAGTGGTTAAGCTTACTATTTATTTGTACTGTTGGCACTACGCCTTGGTTTATTGCACAGCAATTGCCTGGATTGGAGCCTATTGACACCAACTGGCAGTATCACCCGGTGCTTTGGCTTTGTTTTTCAAATCTACTGCTTTGTTGGTTATTACTTACTTCGATCTTGGTTTTTTGGCCTCGTCTGAATGGGACAGACCATAACCCATTATCCTCTTTATTATTGACTTCTTTTTGGGCTGGGTGTTCGCTAGAGATTGTAATTCTACTGTCTGCAATGCAGTTGCCTGCAATTATTGCTATGCCCCCTAGGTTGGGTATTGCTGATGCTGTGTTATACAGCAAAGTGATTAGTAGTGTATTAATTTTAATTACCTCTATAGTTGCGTTATTTTATCAAAAGCAATTAAGTGTCTTATTTCCTCGCTTAGCCGCCTGGGTGGTGGCAAGTATGTTGGCAGTCATTACAGGAGGAGTGAGTTTATTTTTGTTTTTGACAGTGCAAGATGGTTTTAAAACACTGTTAACACTAGGTATCAGTGTTATTGCAATGTCAGGTGCGTTATGGGTTTTGTTGGCATTAAAATCTGAGCAAAATGATATTATTATCACAGGTGTAAGTGGTTATATTTTTTTAACACTAGCAGCACTGGCATACTGGGGGTTAGGTTATACTCAGCCGCAATTGATATTTTATACGGCGGCTGTGCTATTAAGCAGTTTTGCTTATGGTATTGTTGTTTTAGGTATTTTATTCAATTTACCAAAAACGACAATAATCTCTCAAACTGCTGCTGAGCACACACAAGATGATTCTGAAACAGCTGGTCAGACGGAAAATGAACAGCCAACAGTTGAAAAAATACCTTATCAAAAACCCCATTCAGCAGATTTTCTTGCAGTATTAAGCCATGAAATTCGCACTCCTCTCAATGGAGTAATTGGTTTGACAGGTTTATTACAAGAAACTTCATTAAATAGAGAGCAGTTTAGCTACGTAGAACAAATTCGTCGCTCAGGTGAAATATTACTCTTTACCATTAATGACCTATTAGACCATGCCAAATTACAAGCAGGCCTGTTAGTACTAGAACGAGTAAGTTTTGACTTAAAAGCATTGGTTCATGAAGTGGTTGAATTTTATCAACGTGCAGCGCAGCAAAAGTCTATTGATCTAGTGATGCAATATGGAGAGGATATTCCTGAAATACTCTCAGGAGATCCAGGCAGAATAAGACAGATTCTTTATCATCTGATTGGTAATGCCACTAAATTTACTGAAACTGGCTATGTAATGGTAGAAGTCAGTTTGCATCAACAGGAAACAGATAAGGTTCATATACAACTTGATATCACAGATACGGGAATGGGTATCCCTGATGATGAGCAGGAGCGTTTATTTAATGCATTTGAATTAGGTGATGCATCTGTGACTAGAGCTTTTCAGGGGTTAGGTTTAGGCCTGACAATTTGCCAACAATTAGTTGCTTTGATGGAAGGACGTATTTCGCTATCTAGTGAACCCGGGGTGGGCTCTACATTTTCTGTGATATTGCCACTGTATACGGATGAACAGGCACATAAACAGCCAGTACCTGAAGTAGCGCTCACAGATATAAAAGTATTGGTAGTAGACGACACTCAGGTAAATCGTTATATCCTTGATCGTTTACTGGTTAAATGGGGGATGCAGTGTGACTTAGCCAGTTCAGCCCGCGAAGCATTAGAACGAATTACGCAAGCTGCTCTGGCCAATCAGCCTTATCAATTAGCGCTACTAGACTTTCAAATGCCACTAATGGATGGTTTAAAACTAGGTCGTGGTATTAAACAAGACCCAACCATTGCTGAAACAAAACTGATAATGATTAGTTCTTCAGATGAAACGGTTGCTCTTGAGCAGTTTTCTAAGGCTGGGTTTGCAGGCTTTTTGGTGAAGCCTGTGAGAGCTCAGGTGTTAAAGGACATGATTTGTCGGATATTAGCAACAGACGACGACTCTATTGTTACCAGAGATATGCTTCGAGATAGTGCCATTGTTTATCCTCCACTACTAAATCAACCAGTTGAGAAGCCCCATTATCGTGTGCTGTTAGTAGAAGACAATGCGATTAATCAGATGGTGGCAGTGCGTCTGTTAGCGAAAATGCACTGTGATGTTACCACCGCAGCAAATGCAAAAGAGGCATTACTATTATATAAAGCGCATCCTTATGATCTAGTATTTCTTGATTGCGAGTTACCTGATAAAAATGGTTTGCTATTGGTAAAAGAATTAAAGCAAGTTACACCACCGCATCGACATGTACCAATAATAGCAATGACAGCTAATGTATCGGAAGCAGATAAAGCAGATTGCTTTGATGCTGGCATGGATGATTATATTTCTAAACCTATTGACAAAGAAGCGTTAGCCAATTTGATGAACCGTTGGGTTGGCTATAATGCAGGGGTTTCAGAGCCTGAGGATAGGAAGTCATAACGGTATTCGTTGCCTAAAATGAAGGAGTAATTGAAGCATTTTTTTAAAAAGCTTATAGTTCGCACAAAGTGATAAAAACTAAATGGGATGGTATTTTGAGAGTTTGTGCTAACTTTTTATTTTTTTGTTTAGCTTTGAGTAGTAAAGGCTTTGGGCAATCAAATATAGACCACACAATAAACAATTATATTCAGCAAGACTGCTCAATTAATAACACTATAATAAGCGGAAAAATCAATCCACAACGGTATTTAATTGATCAAAAATGCACGCTTGATTTAAATCAAATAATAATTTCTCCTGTTGGGGTTAAGCATCCATTAGGTAGATTACCTAGCCAGATATATGGGCTTAATAGGGTTTCATTATCAGCAATTCCGACAACTGTATTACCAGAGTTTGGTTCACTTGCTGATGGGAGACAAAGAGTTGAGTTTACAACTGGCTTTTTTCCTCTTAGCCAGTTTTTATCTAATCAACGTTCTATGAAAGCATTACAGTTTAAATCTGAAACCAAGTCGATGATGGCAGGGCAGTGGCCAACAAATTCTCATTATCAATATTATCAGTTACGATTCCGAATACCATCAGCCTTTAGAGAAGAGTTAAAACCGCTTTTGCAAGAAAAAAATAAGGCGAGCATTTTGGCTGATGATATGTCTGTTATTATTGCTCAATGGCATGGCACTCCTGATAGACTAAAATATCGCCATGAAACTGATCAACCTTGGCAATATCAACAGCTGGAGGTAAGTGACTATTCTGATAAAGTACTGGAAGCAAGTTTAAACCAATATCATGAACTAAAACAGCAAGACTATTTATTTGATCAAGGAGGTTTTCCTCCGATGGCATTAAAGATTAAAGATGGTTATCTTGCCCTCATAGCAAATTATTATAGATACCCTGTACATGATCGACGGCTAACCAGGTGCCCTAAAATTTCGGTCTCTGGAGAGATACCAGCAAAAATAGGAAGGTTTTATGTTTGTGATTATAAAACAAAACAGCTGAAGCCTTATTTCATGGCAAACTCAATTAATAATGTTGAAAGCCACTTTAATAACAACTGGGCGTCTGGTGTAAGTGTGATTTGGAAGCATCCAATCACTCCATCATTATTTGATCAGTGGGTTACATTAACCGTTATCGTTAACTGGCCACACTGGGAAAATGATGATTTTAATAGATTACAGTATGGTAGAGTTCAGCTATATAATACTGAAACAGCTCAAAAGCTGGCAGATTACAATGGGCCAATAGGTAATAATGATGAGTGGGCGCCTTACTTTAAATTCGGTATATATAAATCAAATACGTCAGCACATTTACCAGTACAGGTAGATTATGATTTATCTGCACTTTATGTTTTTTAATTAGAGACTATAAACAGAGATGCCCTTGGCTACTTAATTACTCTTAGTGCTTGTATTAAATCTGGCAGTAACTGTATATAAGTACCGATATGGGCAATGACGCTAGTAGCATCAGGCTTGGTTTGTAAAATATTTTGTTCTACACGAGTAACTACTTCATGTAGAAACTTTTTTGCCCTAATTTTATTAACACCAAATTCAGTGAGTGGTGCAACTAAGGGGGTGGCAGCGAGTAAAACAACGGCTCCGCCTATGGCGCCACCAACCGATATCCAGGTAGGCACGCCTGCCCATTTTGCCCACAAAGCTCCCCAATACGACTGTTGACTAATATAAAGGCTGGTTGCAGCTGCTGACCCTAAACCTAATGCACTACCAAACGCAAGCTTGTCACTGAACGAACGTCCTACCAGTCCAAGCGTAAAAAAGATCAGCATGTCTCGGCTGCCTTCGTGGGTCAGAGTAAGGCGGCTAAGCGCTTGCTGCAGGCGTTGCTGTGCTTGTTCTGGGGTGAATTCATTGATTAGGGTTTGCAGCTCATCCCAGTGATTGGCTTCTGTGCTGGGATGGCTTTTTATATGCTCAATGAGCATTTGCTCAAGCTGCGGTAGGGCAAGTAATTCGTTAATCAAAATCTGGCTGATCGCAACTTCTTTCTGGCTTAGTTTAATGGTGTCATCAACTCGCTGGCCACCTATGCGTTTTGCCAAGTGCCAAGTTGCACGGGGAATATTGGCTAAATCCCGTGGAATATCCTTACGGTGCTGCCAATGTCGGTGTAACACTTTACGTAAGGAGGCAAAGTGCTGCTGATAAACAACATCTACTCGTTGATGGGCAGCTGCAAAATGAACTTTAACAAGTCTCTGCAGCTCTTGTTCCCATTGTTCTGTTGTAGATAGAGTGGTTGTTGTCGACATCTGCTTATGGTGAATCTCAAGTAAAGTGAAGTCTTATTGTGTATGATTTGTTCTCTATATGGAATAGCAAGGTGGCACAATCCAACTTCTCCCTTTGAAAAAAGGGGAGGTAGAGAGGGATTGACTAGAAATTACTGCTATATAGAACATCAATACCTTTTTAATAATTACTAGTCTTACAAGCAGTAAAAGAATCAAGCTGATAATTACTGTTTATCGTTAGTATTTACAGTAAAATCTGGAAAAGGTAAAAAACCCCAGTCCCATTGTTCATAAAGCCTTTTTATTTCACCGGATTTGAGTAGTATGGAAAACTGTTCATCAAATATTTTTCGAAATTTTTTACCCCGTTCATTATTAGCAAAGGCTAGATATAGATTAAGCTGGATGACATCCTCTATTTGGTAATGAGAGTAATCGAAGTAGCCTTTATCTAGCTCTGCTTGGAGGTCATATATAGCATCTAGAAAAAAATCAACTCTGTTGTTTTGCAACATTAATAGAGCACTCTTTCTTAAATCAACCTCATATTTTTTGACTGAAACATTTAAATACTCATCATAGGCATAGCCCCGAATCCATACTACCTTTTTGTTCGCAATACTGGATTCACCTTGCCATTTTTTTATTAAATTCTTTTTAAAAATCGCAACGACTTGATCTGCATCAAAATGCCATTTAGGATAAATAGCTTCTTCTATTTCATCTTCATAAGTACCGATAGCCGCATCTGCTTTTTGATGTTGAATCATTTTTACGGAGCGTTCATAGGGAACAATTTTAAATGATATCTTGATACCTTTAGGGTTATAGACTTTTCGTAGGATATCCCAATAAATTCCTGTACCATCACTATTAGTGGCGTCCTGCCAAGATTCAGTAACAAAGTAAATAGTGTCATCTGAATTACTCGCAGATAGAGGGAAGTTGATAATAAATATCAAACTAATCAATAAAATCTTATTCACTTCACCTATTCAACTCTATAGAGTTGGTTAATAAAACCTATAAATAGTGCATAACAAGCAAACTAGCAACTATACCCATTCGCTTTGGCTATAACTTGAGAGTATTGTAAGAAGCAAAGACGGCTAGAAATTGACTGACTTCTATCAGTCAATTTCTATATGAAGAAGGTAGGCTTTAAGCTGAAGAATATAGTCAGCTATTGGTGGTTAGAAGTATTGCCAATTTTGTTAGTAAGAATAAACTCCACCTTTCCACCCAAGCCCAAAAGAGTTCTGTCAAACGATACTTTTATGCCATCAGGTATATGGGCTTCACAGAAGTCAGGCTGAATGCGTAGGATAGTTACAGAGTACGGTGAAGCACTTTTATCAACATTAATGATAAAGCTATCGGCATTAGTACAACCACCTGAAGCAACATGTAATTCAATGGAGTTTGGTAAGATATCAACCCCCATTAATACTTCTTTGGTACCTTCAGCTGCAACAAAAGATGAGGTAATAAGTGCACCTGCTAAAGCAGCTATTTTTATAATTTTCAAAATACTCTCCTTGATTATATTGAGGCGATTACCGTTTAATACCCATTGATATAGGTATAATACTACGTGGTTCCTATCGCAGTTTATAAAAATTGACTGTTGTATTCTGTAGCCATTTAAGGCGGGTTGAGCTTTTGGCTCGTACCAAAGTAATACAATAGTTGTGTGCTATATTTTAACAATACTTGGTTGGCTTGGTAAGTTTTTTTATATTTTTTTGATTAAGGTCAATTTATATAGTATGAATTGTTTGACTTTAGGACATATTTAATAATTATTAATGGTCTATGTGTAACCTTAAAAGTTAAATGGGTTTTTTGTTTCTTTCATGGCGATTATTGCATTAATTGGTTTTTTATTATCTTTACTCAATATCATTCTGTGTTCACTGGGACATCTACTTAAATCATAGAAAATAGCTAGCGTATTAATAGGGGGTAATGTGCAACTCAATTTCAGGTCGTTCAGTTGTCGTGACTGGTGGGCAGATACTGCCCGAATCATTTGAAGCATTGGGTTAGCAAGTTAGGGCCTTATTTATGTTTCTGTACTGTTTACTAATCAGTCAAACTTAGATCGAGGCATGACCAAACAACTATAATGGTCATGCAGTTAAACATGCCTATTTTAAGGTTTTAATATTGGCATTTCTATGGCAGCATTTAAGTCAAGATAAACTGGCTTACTACCTGCGTTTAACTTAAAGTCTTTAAAGCGTACTGTCCATGTTCCAAGGCTATCGTAAGTCGCTAAATGTAACTCTTTTTCAATGGGATCACGAACTATCCACCACTGTGTATAATCGCCAGTGCCTTCATTTTTATGGGTTTTACATACGCCTGGTGCAACGACTACACCAGCTATAATGTTGATTACGTAGGTTAGTAGTTTTTTTGGGGCATGACTGTTATCTTTAATCCAGTCAATACCAAAGTTTAAACTTTGTACGGTACGAAGAAAGCGATCAGCTGGTAAAGGTGATGAGCTAAGCCCTATAGTACCACTACCATTTCCAGCCGCTTTAACATTCATTCCAATAATGGGTTTGCCTTCTTTGTTGGGTTCAATATTAGTAACATTTAAGTAATTTTGTAAGTTTGTACGATGCCAGTCATAAAAAGGAGCATTTGTTAAAACACCTAAATCAGTATTATCGGTAATTTCCAGTTTTCCATTTCTAAGTTCCAGCAATAAACTATTTCCTTGCCTATCATGAAATTGAAAATGAAGTGGCATAAGGTTTACAGTACTGTTAGAGTTGAACTGTAGTGGGTCCCAGATATAGAGTTTTGTGCCATCTTGTATTGGCTTTCCTTGACTAATTTGTTCTAAATCTGCTTTCAAGTCTGGTATATTTTTATATTGGCTTAAAGCCCAACAACAGATATCCATCATTGAAAGTAGATAATAATCATCACTAGGCACATTATCTAAATGAGGGTATTCAGAACCGGGTAACCATAGTGCCGCTGCTGTAAGCCCTTCCGAATTAAGGCCGTCAGACACTTTGCTGGGTAAATCTAATACAGAGTCGAATACTTTACCCAATACATTTTTTCCTGCACTAATTCCTACTCCTATGTAGGCGTATTTAGACTCCCATTTATAACCTGGAAGCCTTTTGGCAACAGGTAAATCGTTGCTACCAACAGCATGTAATTTAGTCTCTTCAGGAATTGCCGCTACAGTCCAGTCAAAATTATACTCAAAGTCCATAGTTCGACCAGAAAAAGGAAAGTCTTTTAACTGTGGTGAAAGTTGAGATGGTAAGATAAATTCAGTACACA
Source organism: Spartinivicinus poritis (assembly GCF_028858535.1). Classification (NCBI taxonomy): domain Bacteria; kingdom Pseudomonadati; phylum Pseudomonadota; class Gammaproteobacteria; order Oceanospirillales; family Zooshikellaceae; genus Spartinivicinus; species Spartinivicinus poritis. The sequence continues at coordinate 145,527 of NZ_JAPMOU010000004.1, read as the reverse complement.
TTTTACAATTTCCTTATCAGTTTTATTACAAATATTCTTTAAAACTCAGTTGAATATTAGCATACTTTTTCTCAGGCTTTGTGATAGGGGTTGGTTTTCATTTGGTTAATTAAGCAGTTATTATTTTTATGTAAAATAATGGTGTTCGTATTATGAATGATTTTTTTAAAATGGCGATAAATCTAAATTTATTTTGTAAACATGAGGGTTTTGGAGGGCTGGAGTTGTAACTATTTTGGAAGAGTGGTTCATGCGTAAAGTTGTTATTTTTTTGCTTTACGCACAGACCATTAGCCCCCTTTAATGAAAAGGAGGCTAACGTTAACCAATATTTATTCTCCAAGATTTACAGGTTGAGCCTGACTAGCAATAGCATCAACCCGTGATTTTGCCTCAATGAAAACACGTTTTACATTTGGGTAAGTGAGTTTGATTGTTTGGTCTATTCTGACGATTATGCGCTCAATATCTGTTGCCTGTAAATCATCATCAAAATCAATACTGAGGTTAGCTAAAATAAATTCTGGCCCCATTTGCATGGTCACCACCTCATTGATATATGCTACACCAGACTCACCACGGGCTAAATGACGTATTCCCCTGACGATATGACCTCTGGCACTTTCACCAATCAATAGGCTTTTAGTTTCATAAGCTAACCAAATAGCAGTAGTAGCTAAAATAATGCCGATTAATACGGATGCGATCCCATCAAAATAAGGGTTGCCAGTAACCTGGCCTAAAATAACACTTAGCAAGGCAATTAATAGACCTAAAATAGCGGCGGAATCTTCGAAAAATACAACAAATAATGAAGGGTCTTTACCTTTATGTACTGCCTCTAGATAACCCATTTCGCCTTTAACTTTTTTAAATTCTTTCATGGCTACCCACCAACAGCCTCCTTCAAAAATAATAGCCAGGGTGAGCACTATATAGTTAATAATAGGGTTGGTAATAGGAGTTGGATGTAATATGTGATGAATACCTTCATAAATAGAAATACCGGCCCCTACGGCGAAAATTAAAATAGCAACGACAAAACTCCAGAAATACACTTCCTTGCCATGACCAAAAGGATATTCTTCACTTGCTGGCTTTTTCGATTGTTTTAATCCGTAAAGCAGTAAAACCTGGTTGCCAGAGTCGACTACTGAGTGAATGGCTTCGGAGAACATGGCAGAGCTGCCAGTAATAAATGAAGCAATAAACTTGGTAATAGCGACTAAACTATTACCAATTAACGCAGCAACAATGACTTTTTTGGAACCCGATGCCATAGGTGTTTATCTCCTAACAGTTAAGCGTTATGGCTATAGATGACTGTACTCCTAAAGAGTATACACTTAGTGGCTGAATTCTGAGTGTAATTTAATTCACACCATCCATGGTGTTTAATGAAAAAAACAATACCTAGAAATCATCCGTGAAGGGTATACACAATTATTGCCGCATACTAATAGCAACGCGATTAAGTGCGTTCATCAACGAAACAGCAAAGGTTAAGTTGGAGATTTCTTGATCTGAAAAGTACTCTTTTAAAGGCTCATAATATTCATCATTGGCATGGCTTACCTCAATATGGGTGACAGCTTCGGCCCAGGCTAGGGCTGCTCGTTCTTTGGCTGTGTACAAGCTACTGACGCGCCAACCAGCCAGAGAGTCTATTCTATCATCTGTTTCGCCAGCTTTTCGTAAGGACTGGGCGTGCATTTTAAGGCAGAATGAACAGCCATTAATTTGTGAAACCCGTAAGTAAACTAGCTCGACAATAGGCAAACCAAGTGAGCTATCGGCCAGATAGTCTTTGATTTGTCGAAAGCCGCTTAGTGCTTTGCTGGATAGGTCATAATAAGGCAAACGCATAGTTTGGCTCCTGTTTGTTATTGTATCTATGACGCTAGGCTAAAAAATGGCTAACTATTTTTACTAGGCTAGTATGGTTGCAGAAGTCGTTTCATGTAAATAAGACACAAGTAGTGTTAATGGCTGGATAAGAAAGCGACACAAGCAGTGATGTTTTGTGTAGGGGCTATAAGCAACTGTAGAGATGCTTAAAAGCAGTTTGGCTGGTTACTGCTTGATGCTAGAATAGCCGGTTTTTGGCGTAAACAGAGTTAAGAGGTAATAACAAGGTGCGTATTTGTTTGGTGGCTGCGGTTGCAGCAAATAATGCAATTGGTATTAATAATAAGCTACCTTGGTATTTACCAGGTGATCTGCGTTATTTTAAGCGGCTCACTATGGGCAAACCAATCATTATGGGCCGAAAAACCTTTGAGTCATTAGGTAAGCCTCTACCTGGACGGACTAATATTGTCATTACTCGCAATTCAACGTTTGCGCCAGAGGGAGCTAAGGTGGTGCATACCCTTGAAGCAGCAATAGAGCTGGCTGAGAGTATAGGGGTAATTGATGGATGTGAAGAGATGATGGTGATTGGCGGTGCACAAATTTACCAGCAGGCGTTACCTATAGCAAACCGACTTTACTTAACTCGGGTGCACCAGTCGTTTGAAGGGGATACATTTTTTCCTGAGTTTGATAATAACCAGTGGCAACTGATAGCTGAGGAAACTCAAGAAACGGATCATCAACCACCGATAAAATATTCCTATCAAACACTAGATCGAGTTGTGTTACAGAAGTAAGCCAAGTTGATTTCGGTTTGCGTTACAAATTTTTACAATTATTTAACTTGCTGATTTTTAGACTTATCTTTGATTGACTAAATGGTCGTTTAGTAAAAAAGTAGATTAAATGACCATTTCCACCTCGCCTGCTGTCAGTAAATTTTACGATAACCAGTTAGCTTTTTTAGTGTGATTTGTTTCGCGCTTTGTTTTTAGCTGTTTTTAGAGTATGGCATGAATTTTTAATAGCAAAATGCGATATAAAAATAGACAAGGAATGAAATTCATGTCAATAAAGAAACTCATTACTGCGTTAGGCTTTGCGGGGGTGATACTGTCGTCTCAGGCTCAGGCGTCATTTGAAGTTGGCTTGCTGAATAAGACGGAAGGCCAAGACCCGGCAATGACGCTTATCAAAAGCATGCTAGCCAATAACAGTGGTATTAACATCATCGAAGGTAGCGCTGAATATTATGGTAGGCTAGGGGATGGCAGTAATGCTTACTCTGCTCAGTCTGGTACTTTCAAAAATTTAGATATGACTCATGCTGTTAACGGTAAACAGATTAACTTAAATCGTGGAGCCGTTTTTTCAACTGGGTCTGCTAATGTACCAAAATCCAATAGTTTTAATGACTTCAGTCATTTGAGGTCTGGCGCTCCAGCATTGCCTACAGCATCCCATGCTGGGGTAGAAAAAATCTTAAAAAATGCGGGGTTACCAGGGGCTAACCGAGATTATAACTCAGTTAAAGTAAAATTTACTGTGGCTGACGGAATTAAAGCTATTCAGTCAATGTTTGTGTTTGCTACAGAGGAATTTCCTGATCAAGCAGTGACAGATATTTTTACGTTTATTGTTGATGGTAAAAATTATGCGTATTTTCAGGATGGTTCATTAATTTCCTTTTTAACAGGCTCTAATGCTCATAACTTTAATAATAATGAACTAGGCACTGATAATTTACCGATTGAATATGATGGTGTTTCTGATGTGCTAACTGTAATTGGTTTGTTAGATGAGGACTTGGATGAGCATACTCTGGAAATAGTTATTGCTGACACAGCTGATACAATTTATGACTCCGTGGCTTTTGTGGGAGACCTAAGAGCTTGTAGACGAAGTGAAAACTGTGAACCTGGGATTGTGCCAGAACCTAATATGATATCACTGATGTTAGGGGGTGTTTTATTAGCTTTAGGATTTGGTGGGCAGGCTCGTCGGCGACGGTTGTATAGCTAACTTTATTTAAGAAGCTCTTTATAAAAAGTGCTTGTTGATTATTACTAACAAGCACTTTTTGATTAACAAATAATGAGTATCTAATCCAGTTGATCTAAGTTTCTAACACCACCTTTATCTGCACTGGTAGCCAATGCTGCATAGGCTTTTAATGCAGTGCTGACACGACGTTGTCTTGGATGAGCAGGCTTCCAGGCTAATTTACCTTTGGCGTCCATGGTGCGACGGCGATTTGCCAGTTCTTTATTATCCACTAACAGTTCAATGCTGCGATTGGGGATATCAATTCTGATTTTGTCACCATTTTCTACCAAACCAATCGCACCACCTTCGGCTGCTTCTGGTGACGCATGACCAATGGATAATCCGGAAGTACCGCCAGAGAAGCGGCCATCCGTTAGCAGGGCACATTGTTTACCTAACCCTTTAGATTTTAAATAACTGGTTGGGTACAACATTTCTTGCATACCTGGTCCGCCTTTGGGGCCTTCATAACGGATAATAACTACTTCGCCCGCTTGTACTTCATCTTCCAAAATACCTCTTACGGCTGCATCTTGGCTTTCGTAGATACGAGCAGGTCCTTCAAATACCCAAATACTTTCGTCAACACCTGCCGTTTTTACAATACAGCCATTTTCAGCAATGTTGCCGTATAAAACAGCTAGCCCACCTTCAGTGGAAAAGGCATGGTCTAAACTGCGAATACAACCGTTTGCCCGGTCATCATCTAATGATGGCCAGCGGGTACTTTGGCTAAATGCTTGTTGGGTGGGAATACCAGCAGGTCCTGCTTTATACAGGGTATGCACTTGCTCATCAGTGGTTTGGGTGATATCCCATTTGGCGATTGCTTCAGCCATACTGTTGCTATGGACTGTGGGAATATCTGTATGCAATAACCCGCCACGGGCAAGCTCACCTAAAATACCAAATACACCACCTGCACGATGTACATCTTCCATGTGGTACTGATGAGTAGCAGGCGCTACTTTACACAAGTGAGGTACTTTGCGAGACAGACGGTCGATATCTTCCAGGGTAAAGTTAACTTCTCCTTCCTGGGCCGCAGCTAATAAGTGCAGAATGGTATTCGTGGAACCACCCATAGCAATATCCAGTGTCATGGCATTTTCAAATGCTTTAAAGCTAGCTACGTTTCTTGGCAAAACAGACTCGTCGTCTTGCTCATAATACTGCTTGGTGATTTCAACAATGCGGCGGCCTGCGGTGAGGAATAACTGCTCTCTATCAGCATGGGTGGCTAACAAGCTGCCATTGCCTGGTAAAGATAGGCCTAATGCTTCAGTTAAGCAGTTCATAGAGTTGGCTGTGAACATCCCAGAGCAAGAGCCACAAGTCGGGCAGGCGCTACGTTCGTAGGTGTCAGCATCCTGGTCAGATACTGTAGGATCAGCGGCGGCAACCATAGCATCAACTAAATCCAGCTTTAATTCTTGGCCTGCTAGCTTGGTTTTACCTGCTTCCATTGGGCCGCCAGACACAAAAATAGTAGGGATGTTTAGGCGTAGTGACGCCATCAGCATACCAGGAGTGATTTTATCGCAGTTGGAAATACAAACTAATGCGTCAGCACAATGGGCATTACACATATACTCCACTGCATCAGCAATGAGCTCTCGGGAAGGCAAGCTATATAACATGCCATCATGGCCCATAGCGATTCCATCATCGACGGCAATGGTATTAAACTCTTTAGCTACGCCACCAGCCTGCTCAATTTCTCTGGCTACCAGTTGACCAAGATCTTTTAAATGAACGTGGCCAGGTACAAACTGGGTGAATGAATTGGCAATAGCGATAATAGGCTTTTTAAAGTCATCATCTTTCATCCCAGTAGCACGCCACAGGGCTCTGGCGCCTGCCATATTTCTCCCGTGGGTTGAGGTGCGTGAACGATAAACTGGCATGAGACACTCCTGGATTAATAATCATATTCTTTGGCTGGTAGTCTACGGAACTGTGGGCTGGTAATAAAGAGTGGATCATCAGGTTGCTGCCAAATTCACTTCCGTTGTTTTTTGGTTTGAAACTGGGGGTGGGCTTAAACATAAAAAAACAATTCATGTTGGCTTAAATAATAATTATTCTCATTAAAGTTGGCGTAAGTCAGCTCGCTGGAAACTAAGGCAGCTGAGAGAGTAACTTATAATGTAGTCAGCAACCCGTTAGCTAAATAATTTTGTTTTACTTTCTTACCAGTTGTCGGTCGCTAATCCTGTGGAAAATACTTACAGCTGTATCAGGTAAAGAGCCGATTATAGTTAGTAGCTTAAACGTTTAAGATTCGATAAAACGTGAGCTTTGGAGCTTAGTATATGGTTCGATTAATACACTTGTTTCAAGTGGGTGTTAATTCTTTTGTCTAATTTATTCATTTAAAAATATTTTATTTAATACAGATTGCTATTAAAATTGGATTTTTATACAGATAATGTCTTACAACTATGGATGAGTTATTAGGCTTTAGTTTTTTATTAGTTGCTATGTCGCAATCAATGGCCAGTTTACAAAGTAATAGTTCTGAGATGGGACTATTTAACCTAGTGGCTATTTTTATGTTGGCTGTTGGTGGGGGCATGTTATGGTTTGCTCGAACCCACTCTAAATAGTTAAGGCAGTGTTATTGACCCTGCCTTAACCGCTTATGCTATTCTTTTCGAATATTTTTTCTTTACTAGACAGAATGTTGAAATAAATTCGCGTTACTGGTTAGTCTAATCTTTAATTAATAAACATGAAGTGATTGCTTAACTATATCTTTTATATTGGCTATAGGAATCACAAGTAGTTTCATTAAACGCATACTAAGAACAATGTCTACACATGTTTTAATCTGTGATGATTCCACAGTTGCGCGAAAGCAAATGGCACGGGCCCTTCCTGAAGAATGGGATGTTGAAGTTTCCTTTGCTAAACATGGCCAGGAAGGCATGGAAGCACTTGTTAGTGGCAAAGGAGAAGTGTTATTTCTAGACCTCAACATGCCTGTTATGGATGGCTATGAGGTACTTAGCGAAATAAAGAAGAATAATCTTGATGTAATGACAATAGTCGTATCTGGTGATATTCAAGAAGATGCGCGCAAGCGTGTTTTACAATTAGGTGCAATAGAATTTATAAAAAAGCCGGTCACCCCTGATGACATAGAGGCTATATTAAAACGCTATGGTCTCTATGCTGCCGCCAACGACAGTACCATTATTAAAACCCATCAAGCCCAAATTCAAGAGCTAAATGCAAGCATTGGTGAATTAGACTGTTATCAGGAAATTGCTAATGTGGCCATGGGACAGGCTGCTGCATTATTAGCAAAGCTATTGAATGTATTTATCTTATTGCCAGTGCCAAAAGTAAATATGTTAGAGGTAACTGAGCTACAAATGGCGCTGCAAACCTCTGAGGGTAATGATACCTTTTCGGCTGTCTGTCAGGGTTTTATTGGCTCTGGTATTGCCGGTGAAGCCTTGCTGTTGTTTTATGACTCGTCGTTTGAAGACATGGCCAAGTTACTTCACTATGAGGGTGAGTTAACCCAAACCATTGAGCTGGAATTAGTAATGGAAGTCGCCAATATTTTAATTGGTGCTTGCATTAAAGGTATTGCAGAACAGTTGGATATTGCGTTTAGTCAAGGCCACCCCATAGTGCTTGGACAGCATGTTGACGTTTCAAAATTGTTGAGCCAAGGGGTATGGCAATGGAAGCAAACACTAGCCATCGAACTATGTTATAGCATTGAGAATTATAATATTAGCTGTGATTTGCTATTGCTACTTACTGATGACTCAATGAAAGCCTTACGAGAAAAAATTTCTTATCTATTAACTTGAGGTTAGTAATGGCTGTAGATACTGGTTTCAAAGAGCTGCACTGGATGATGGGGATGCTTCAGGATATTGAAGTAGGCTTAGTGGTAGTGGATAGAGACTATAAAATTCAAATCTGGAACAGCTTTATGGAGAATCATAGTGGCAAAAATGCGCTAGAAGTAAGGGGGGAAAATGTATTTGATTTGTTTGGAGAAATCCCTAAAGACTGGTTTTTGCGTAAAACTGAGTCGGTATTTTTGTTAAAAAATAAAACATTTTCTACCTGGGAACAGCGTCCATTTATTTTTCGTTTTAAAAACTTCAGGCCAATTACTGGTACCGAAGAGTTCATGTACCAAAATCTAACAATCAACCCATTAATGTCAGCTGATGGTACGGTAAACCATATTTGTATCTTAATTTATGATGTAACGGATATTGCTGTTAATAAGAAAGGCATGGAGCAAGCGAATTCCCAATTAGAGGTAATGAGTCGAACAGACCGTTTAACCGGGTTATTTAACAGGGGCTTCTGGGAGGAGTGCCTGGTTAGGGAATTTCACCGTTATTTGCGTACCAAACAGAAATCTACCCTGGTAATGTTTGATATTGATCACTTTAAAAAGGTAAACGACACTTATGGTCACCAGGCGGGTGATGAAGTTATTAAGACTGTTGCTAAACTGCTTCAAGAAAATCAGCGAACATCAGATATTACAGGACGCTATGGTGGCGAAGAATATGGAGCTATTTTAGTGAATACTAAGGCTGAAGACGGAATGTATTTCGCTGAGCGGTTACGTAAAAAAATCAGTGAGTCGCCAGTTGCTCATCATGAACACACTATTCCGTTTACTATTAGTTTAGGGCTAGCAGAAATTAGTGAAAAGATTACCAGCATAAAAGAATGGATTGAAGCAGCAGATCAGGCACTTTACCAGTCTAAAGAAGGTGGACGAAATAGAAGTACCTTATACACTGCCTCATAATTAATTATTAGAGATGCCCTTAATTACTTCCAAAGTGGAGCATCGACTGAAAAAAAGTGTGTGTGTGTACCGTAAATTCCTGAGTCATTATCATTGGTCAATAGTAAACGATTTTTATTAATTAGAGTCATTCCCTCTATTTTTCCTGGATATTGCTTATCAGAGGTATCTAGCGTACTCCATACTTTGTGTTTTTTTACTGGGCTGAGATCAAAGCGGTTTAGGTAGTCTAGTTGCTCTAAGCTGGGTGTTTGCGCTACATCATCCCATTGGGTGTTTAAGATATCAGTCGCTTGGTTTAGGTTAACCCGGTAAATCTTGGTAGTAATGTAAATACGCTCTAGTACTAATAAGGTATCATTACTTAAGGCAGCTAAGTCGCTCGCTTTTACATCATCCTGCTCAACGCTAAAATCTCCTCGAGTTTTATCTTTGCTCATAAAAGTCGCAGGAATATCCAAAGGATAAATATATTCATTAACCACTTGTTGAATGGAACCATTTTTATTTAAGCGAGCTTTAAATAGCCTTACCCAGCGAGACTGTTCGTAAGTTTTTTTATTAGGATTGGCAAGAGGGCTTTGTTGGATAAAAAATAACCATCGATTATCAGGGCTAATAGCGATGCCTTCAATGCCTCTCCCTGGTTTAAGCTTGTGTAAAATACCAGGTAGTAAGCCAACCACTGGAATTTCTTCATCTTCTATAAAGTTGGTTGCGCCAGCAGGCACATAGCGAGTGAGAATGCGGCCATCCTTATCAAGGTGAAGTAGTGAAGGACCATACTCATCGGAAATATAAAAACTGCCATTGTGCAATTTAATAATAGACTCTGGATCAATACCTTTAGTGGAAATAGGGATAGGGCGGCGGTTCCCATCAATTAACTTGTGGGGTTTGGAGCTTGGTAGTGGTAAGCCTAAGGCATGAGTACCGTAGCGGGTTAAGATGGGAATTTTTTTTTCTAAATTGAACTCATTTTGTACGCTATCATATTTCCATTGAAAAATAGCAGGTTGGAAATCAGGGTTTAGAACAACTCGCCCTTTAGAGCAAAAGCTCGCTGAACCGAAAAATGCTCTGGTATATTTGCACTTGATATTTGGGCCATGGTCGCTGACAGTGTATAAACTCTGGGTGGTAAAGTCATAATAGGCACCACTACCATGTTCTTGGTACAACTGGATAGTTGTTTGGCCATTATTATGTTTAATAGTAACTGACTTATCGGGTATTTTAACAACCTGGTCAATGTAGCTTGCTTGTGCTTGCTGGCACACTTGAACTTGTAGAATAGCTACAACGCTAACAAAAAATACAAGTCCTAAAGCTGTTTGTTGCATTGTTTACATCCGTATAATTTAAGCTAGTGGTCTATGGGTAAAATAAGGTAACAACTTCTTCTCCATTTATTCTCTGGTTGTGTTACTTTTTCTTGATGTAGGCCTGCTACGCCTACAAAAATGCTTTTGAAGGCTACTACCTGGTTTCCGTATATGCACCACTAGCACGACCAGTAAAAAATAAAGCAGTATATGTATTATTGGTATATTTGGCAATCTTGACTCCAAGCCATGAGTTATAATAGCTAATTAGAGGTTTCCTTTAAGAAATTTGACGTTAAAATGTGCTGCTTAAATGTAATTGGGTACTTACTACCGAGTTGTAAAAGCAATACCTGGCATATTAACTGAGTAAAGGCTTGTAGCATGGCAAATCTATTAATATTAACAGTGGCTGGCGAAAATAAAGTAGATATTTTGCCTAGCTTAATGAAGCACTTGGCCGATGAAGCCATTAAGGTGTTGGATTTGGGGCAAATGCAAACTCAAGATCAGGTTGCGCTTACACTGTTATTACAAGTACCCCCAGCTTTCACGGAGTTTGACCTTGCTGAGCGCCTGCAACCTATTGAAGAAGTTTGGCAAGCCCATATGAGTTATCGTGAGCTGGATAAGCAAGACTATCAGGCATGGTTGCAAGATAAAACACCAGAACATTATTTGGTTACACTTCTGGCGCCTGAAGTTAACGGCAAAGTACTAGCTGATGTAATAGCAGAAGTAAGTCAGCATGGTTTAACGGTTAGTCATATTAAACGATTATCTCAACGGCAACCAATCAATAGTGAGAATAATGACCAAATTACTTGCTTTGAATTAAGATTAAGAGGTAGGCCTGGTAACCTGATTCAGTTTCGTGAACAGTTGCTGCATATTAGCAGTGAACAAGGAGTTGATCTTGCTGTTCAGGAAGACTCTATTTTTCGTCGTTGCCATCGCTTAATTGCTTTTGATATGGACTCCACCCTTATTCAAACAGAGGTGATTGATGAGCTAGCAAAAGCCGCAGGTATTGGTGAGCAAGTTGCCGCTATCACTGAACGTGCCATGCAAGGAGAATTAGATTTTAATGAAAGCTTTCGGCAGCGGATGGCATTATTAAAAGGGCTTGATGAGTTGGTGCTGAGCGAAATAGCACAACGTTTGCCGATTACCCCAGGTGCTGAAAAGCTAATCAGTACACTAAAACGGTTAGGCTTTAAAACGGCAATTTTATCTGGTGGTTTTACCTATTTCGCTCAATATTTGCAGCAACGGTTAGGGATAGACTATGTATATGCAAATCAGCTGGATATTATCGATGGCAAAGTTACTGGAGAGGTAAAGGGTACTGTGGTTGATGGTCAGCGCAAAGCAGAGTTATTAACAATGCTGGCTGAGCAAGAGGGAGTTAGTCTTGAGCAAGTCATTGCCGTAGGTGATGGAGCCAATGACTTACCCATGTTAGGGATTGCAGGGATGGGCGTGGCCTTTCAAGCGAAGCCTTTAGTTAAAGCTTCTGCCAAACATGCTATTTCTTATTTAGGGTTGGATGCTATTCTATATTTATTAGGCTTAACTGAACATGATATACAGCAGTTGAGTTAGTCTGAATAATATTTTATGTGTGCTTTTGAATTTGCCCTTTCAAAGGCACACATTGAACGACAGTTAAAAGCCGCCTAAACAAGTGTAATTGTCTTTAAGTCTAGGGTCATCTTCAGTAAAACTGCTTGTTGTAGAGGCTGCATCAGAACAGATACCCATTACTATAAACCCTAGTGCTGTAGCTGTATCTGCAAGTGCAGCAAACGGCACAGCTGCATACCACAAAATTTCTTTGTCTACAGAAATACCATTAATTTTTTTTAGTTTTTTGACTTGTAATAAAACGGTTTCGTAATCATGAATAATTGGTTTAGAAGAGCTTAGTGCCAGGTAGTTATATCGCGGATTGCTTTTCTTAACCAGATATAAAGTTGTTTTATTAAGGTTTTTAGTGAGTTGATTTAGCTTTTTAGGTGCAGTTTCTAAAACAGGAATTTTATTCTCATCATCGACAGCAATTTTACAACCTTCAGAAAATTCTAGGTTGTTCATTTCATAAATGGTGAAAAAATCACTCTTTACATTGCTATTGTTTTTAATATTAGACTCAGCTAAATCGATTGTGTAGGTAAACTCTCGTTGAGAATGGTTATCACTGTCTTTAGCTGTAAAACACAGAGAAAGCAGTTTGTTATTTTGCAAACTAGCTTGTTTGACGTATGTGATAACCGGTGAAGAGTATGAATACTTCCAGCCTACTTTTGCTTGTCTGGCGGTATCTAACGAATAATTGGTATAGGTACAGCCTGTAAGAATTAAGGATACTAATGCTAAGTATGATATCGTATTCTTCATTGTGATACTGCGTAAAGTAATGTTAATGATAGCGAGAGGCGGCTATTGTTGCATAAAGTGTATGCTAAATAAAATTGTATTTTTAATATATAATTAAACGGTAGTTTTGTGGTTAAAATATGAGTAAAGGACTATGGAAATAAAAACAAGAAAAACCCATAAGACCATATGCGTACTGATGCTACCAAGCAGGTTAGTCGTAGGGTGGCTATACTAGGAATGGTACAATAAAGCATTTAAAAAAATGCTATTCGTATAATGAGGATATATTTCAGGTAGTAGTTATTATTGCTGGTTTTTCTCCATAGTATAAAAATGTAAATACACTTATTGACATTTTTGATAGCTCAGTAGTTAAAATGAGAAAAAATGGCGAACTGAAAAAAATATTAGATAGGTATACTGTAAAAGATTGGTATTAGAGTTATCCTGCCTGAAGAGCATGCTTGGTCTTTACATGTAAAGTTTACTCACACAGTCACTGTGTACTGTATTTGTGCGACAGGTCTAGTGGTGCTTGGAGTGTGAATGTTTCACTTGGCGCTGTCTCAGGTGTGTCTCTTATAGCTATGTTTATTAAACGCAGTGCCATTTCTGAGTCATTATTCTCGGATCTTATAGGTATGTCTTCGGAGTATAGATAGCGTACACTCAACGCAAAAAAACGATCATTTCATAGATAAAAACAACAGTTTTGACCTTTTTATGTGGGCGAGCACAGTTTTTCTTGAAAGTACGACAGAGCAGTCACTAAACAAGACCAGTAGTTACTTTTAGTTTTGCAAATAAATGTTATGATATAACATAACATATGTCTGATTGGCCATATTCTTTAAACTCCATTAAATAAATTGCAGCTTAAATCGACTCGTAAAGTATGAACAAAGTTGAAACGGTCATTCGAAGTGCGGATCAAGGTTGTCAAGCGAACGACGTTTGTTTGACTGTGAAAAGGAAGCAGGTATTGGCGGGGCCTGTCAAATCTGACAAGGCGCTTTCAGCTTATGATTTGGTGGACTTTTACAAAGAAGAGTCTGACGCAATCATCCCTGTCATGTTGGTTTATCGCATTCTAGAGTTTTTAGAGAAACAGCATCTAGTTCACAAGCTTAAGCTGGAGAGTAAGTATGTAGCATGTTCATAAATTGACGCTAATCATAACCATCATGTGTCTCAATTTCTGGTTTGTGGGAATTGCAGAAAAGTTAAAGAACTTAACATCAAACAGTCGGCAATCATTGACATGCAAGCTATTGCACAAGTGTCGGGGTTCAAGCTAATTAGTCCTCAGCTTGAAGTCAGCTGCCTTTGCGACGACTGGAGCAATGAATCTAATAAATAAACTTTTGATATGAACTCACTGAATAACGTCATTACTTCCAAGCCTTCTAGAGTGATCTTGAAAATAGTACTCGGTCTTTCACTACTACTAATTGTGATCACAGTGTATAACAGTTGGGATACCTTTGTAATTACTGTGGCTGAAATGCACAAAACACTTCATGCCTTGTTAGCTAGTCATATTAGAGCAGTATCTGAAAATGCTTTTAATTATGGAGGAGCTCTAGTTGCCTTTAGTTTTTTTTACGGTGCTTTTCATGCCGTTGGCCCTGGTCACGGTAAGGCAGTCATTTTAACTTATTTAGGCACGCATAAAGAAAGCATGTGGAAGGGTATTTTTATATCACTATCAGCCGCCATGCTTCAGTCGTGTATTGCTATTGGTCTAGTGAGTGCCCTTGCAATAGTTCTCAAATTTAATTTGGCTGAGGTGAAAGATTATGGAAATAACGTGGCAGTTGTTAGTTACTTCATGATTATCATGCTTGGATTGACGCTGGTTAGCACTTCAATTCATCGATTAAGAAAACTTCGTCATGCGAGTAAGCATTCAGATCATTATCATTATTCGCATAGTGATTCAGATAGCCATTCACATAATAGTCATACTCATCACCATGACTCTGGTTGTGGCTGTTCTCACGCACATGTGCCAGAGGAGAATCAATCACTATGGCGAACTCTCACAGTGATCTTGTCTATGGGGTTTCGTCCTTGCTCAGGTGCTATCGTAGTTTTAATCTATGCGCATTTGGTAGGCGTTTATTTCTATGGAGTGATTGCTGCACTTATGATGGGTTTAGGTACTGGTCTGTTAGTTAGTGTAGTTGCTATTGCTGCGCATTTGGCGCGATCTAAGTTAGAGCGACTTGTGGCTAGATCTAATAAAATAAGTTTTTATCCTAGACTATCTATATCCAACTATCTTCGTTGCATAGGTGGCGTTTTTTTAGTTTTTCTGGGTTGGAGCTTATATAGTGCTACATTAACTACCTCTTCTCATCAGCACTTATTCTAGTCAGCCTATGTGTATTACTTTAGACTGCCTAATTTTCGCAAAGTCCACTTAAATTAAAGTCAGTAATTGTAGTATTTAAGTAAAATGAGTATTGTGTTTTTGAGGTCTTAGTTGAAGTCTATTGATGAGTGGTACTAGGGCTTTTATATTTTAATTTTTTAGGGCCTGTTAACACTATTTGGATCATCACCCTTCGGGCCGAGATTATATTCCCGCCCAGCTTTGTTACAAGCCATTTATGTAGAATGACTACACGGCATTTTTTGTGCCTTGCTGGACGAAAAAATAGTCTACGGCAGTGGTGAGTCTAATAGTGTTAATAGGCCTGTACCATTATGTTAGTTTTTTTAGATTTTCTTATAGTGACAGGAAAACTATCCTATCATTAACAGTAAAATCTATACTTCCAGCTTCTTTATTAATAATTTTATAATTAGTCGCTAACCGGTAAATCACTCGGTACGCTGACAGGGATCAAGTCTTCTAAATCTCTAGCAGATTCTGATGTTAAGCTTTTCAAAAATGCAACCACAAGGTCAATTTCTTTCGAGCTAAGGTAACCAATTTGATTTAGCTCTCGTGAAATAAAGAGCTCCATTAGAATTTGTAAATCGTAATTATTATGTAGTTGGCTTCTTTCTAATGGGGGGAGTTGGTTGGAATCATAGTACCAAAGTGAAATACCTGGTATTAAGTGATGCTTTATAATCGATCTCAGATTATTATAAGCGCCATTATGCATCCATGGGCCTGTTAGTTCGACATTTCTCAGAGGCGGCGTTCTAAATGCAAATAAGTCGTATACATCTTCGGTTTCATGGTAGCGTCCCAGGTCTTCGTGGTATTTATTTTTACCAGGCCCAATTTGGGGGACAGCAAGGTTATAGAATTTTTGGTCGGTAAATAAAGGTCCACTATGACAGCTTGCACAGTTGCCCTTACCAAAAAATAAATTGGCGCCAAGCTTTTCCTTCAAGCTTAAAGCATTTATATCTCCTGCAACATATCGATCCCAAGGAGCGTCGTTGAAAGAAAATCCATCAATTTCAAATGCTGCTAGTGCGTTTGCCAGATGTTGAATGCCAATCTCATCTAATGGGGTTGTCGGGTAGGCTTTTTTTAGAAGTGTACGATATTCACTATATTCTAAAACCCTTTGGGTAATGCCATGCCAAATTTTAGGTAGATGACTGGTGTCACCTTTAAATGCAGGTTGGAACTCAGCCAATTCATTAAGCTCTCCCAAAACATCTACATCACCTGCCTGGCCCCTCATTTCATCACGAGAAGTTGGGGGAAACAAGGCTTGTACAGCGAGAAGGTTGTCTAAGTTATCTGGCAGTAGCCCTTTAGCTGGTGAACTAAAATCCCCAACGGCATTGACAGCCACTCGACCATCCCAAAACATTGTTTTCCATTGTTTCATACCTCTATTGAAAATCTCTGGAGCATTGCGAGGGATAAGTTCTCTAGTTTTGCCTTTTATTCTAGTATGGCCAAGCCCAGTTCCTCCTGTTCCAATAGGTAAGGATCTCGCATCTCCCCCACTCAATATAGGATGGTGGCAGGTTGCACAGGATATGTCTTTATTTCCACTCAATATTTTATCGAAAAAAAGTAATCTACCTAGCTCGATTTTATCTGGGTTGGTGATTTTTTTTAATTTTAATGGCTGTATGCCATGAGTTTCGATATGGCTCTTTAAAATAATATCTGGCGTTTCTGAAATACCTGCGCCAAATAACTTCCATGATGAAACTGAAAGACATATTACAGCCACTTTAGCAGCTAAATAAGTTTTATTCATTTGTCCCTATCTATAAATTATTAGCTATGTACTTATGTTCAGAGGTAAGCGCTTAGTCCGTTGAAAACGTTCCACTCAGAATCTTTTTTGTATGTTATAACATAACATTTTATGAATGTAAAAATAGTTTTCTTTCAAAGGTCTAGGTTTGGGGAGTGTGAGTATTTACCCTGTATATTTTGAGCTGCGCATACACAGGATAAATAATAAAGACAATGTTTTAGGGGGGGGAACTATTTAGCGATATGTGTAGTAATACAGTCTAATCCACCTTGCCTTCTTAATAAAAGCTCAGCAACATTTTCTCCTTTTTTACCAAACCTTGATATGTCTTTTGCATTATCTTGGCCGATGAAGTAGGTTTTAGTTATTCCTTGGCCTTGCATAAAGTAAGCAAAGGCTTCATTAAATAGTTTGATACTTGAGGCGTTGGTAATATAAAAAGCTCCGCTTGCCCCTGAACCTGTTATACCGTTCATGAAGTTAACTTCTCGTTTACCTGTCTGAAATACACCAGGTGCTTTGTTAACCTGTAAACCAGCGGTTGACAGCTGCTGAGCAATTTTGTCATACAGTGGTTGTAGGGTGTTTTTTTCTTTTTCTACATTCTTCTTCGCTTCTTGTAGCTCTGGGTAATATGGATCGGTCTCAGGTGTATTTCTTATGGTGATGTTTACTAGGCGTAGTGTTATTTCTGGGTCATGTATCATTACTTCTCCTGTTCTTAATGGGCGTAAGTGCATGTCAACATGAAAGCCTGGTTGAGCAATGATGACTAGGTTGTTTCTTTTAACACCAAGCTCTTTTGCCATTATGTTTTTAGTTAGTTCATTCATGGCTAAAAACTTCTTTGCCGCTGTTTCTTTATAAAAAACATCTTTATTTTTGTCGAGATAGCTGCCAGTTTCTAACTGAGTGATAGTTTGATCAACTTCAACCCCATCGAAGTGCATAGTCGCCATTTGTTGTTGAACTTGTTCTTCAGAATAAAGTGGCTTTTTCGACATGACAACTTTAACTTTGGCAAGCTCCATTTTAACTTCTTCTTCTGCTTCTTTGCGCTCACTTGGATTATTTAAATCAAAGTTAAAGTTGTTATGATGAGTTTGCGCAAAGAGTGAAACTAACGTATCCATCTGAGTAGAAGAAAGCTTTACTTTCTGTGCTTCTTTTTTAATTTGATCTCTATCTGACCCAGAAAAATATACGCGTGTTCTGTAGTTTTCAGCTGTGGTTTCTTTTGTATTCTGGTCTGCATTGGCTGGTAGATAGTTAGTTAGTTCCAGTAGCTTGATATCAACATTGATATCTGGGCCATATATAGTACCAAGTGGTGGGCTGTCAAAAGGAGCAAAGTAAAGTCTGTTTCTTGCTTTTAACTCACCTTTTTTGGCATCAATTCTTTCAGGGGTAAGCTCATTATGTAATACGGTGGTTGCTAATACTGAATCTCGACCAACAATAGCATAGGTTTCGCCATTGGCTTTTTTACCTATTAACATGTTGCCGCCATCAATGACTGAGTATGCTTTCTCAATTTTGGCACCAATTTTATCTGCTAGAACTTTTGCTCTTCTTAAGTTTTCACTACGAACGCCAAACATTTCTTTCCAACCGAAACTATGGTGGCCTTCACGAATATAACCTGGAGAGTCAGAAGGTAATGCGGTAGTAAACGCGGCTAAGTCATCTTTATCTCCGCCTTCTAGTGCTTTAACAGGTTGATAAATGTGTGTTCCATCGGCGGACATCCATTTATTATCTTCAGCCCATAATTCACCATCATTGGTTAGCTCAACGGTAAATCCTTCTGTAGTACCAATTTGCTCTAGTTCTTTAGCAACAGCCGCTGTTTCTTTATGATGTTGTGAAAGGAATATTTTTCCTATTTGGTTATTAATATCATCCAAACTATGAGGACGTGGGTTTATTAATAAAGGCTTAGATACATTCGAAGGGTGATTTGTTTGATTGTTGTCACTAGATTGAGTTGAGGTGCTGTCATCTGGAAAAATGATAGGTTTATCATCAGGGAAAATAATTTTATTTGCAGATGCTGTTCCAGATATTAATAAGGCGATAATAATAGATAATTTATTCACAAAGCTTTCCTGAGTGTAGTTAAAAATAATTTTGATAACTGGTTTTTAACTTATGTTGCACTAAATGCTGTTCATATTGGTATCCTACAAGTGACGTAGATATGAATAAACTTTACATCGATTGTAGGAAAACTTCTTTGACAAAGTGCCTTTGTGGGATTAAATAATTTTAATGGGAACGATTAAGAATATTAATCGCTAATGTCGTTATATTTGCGGGGTTGTTGTTTTGTAGTATGTGTAAAGTTAAATAATTCTATTTATAGATAGGATTTATTAGTTATAAAAAAACCCAGCTTTGCTGGGTTTTTACTAACAACGAAAGTATAACTATATTTTACTCATCCTCATCACTCGTAAAATCATAATCCATTTCGGCGGTTGGGCCTTGTAGGTAATACCCCTGAATATAATTAACACCGGCTTGCCAAAGGGTTGCTAGCATGGTGGCGTTTTCTACCATGGGAACAATGGTGAGCTTGCCTTGCCCTTGTAATGAACTGATCATGGTTTTTAAATTTTCTTGGGTTTCTGGGTTGCCAATATCACCAGAGAAGCTGCCATCGACTTTTACATAATGGACGGTTAAATGTTTTAGGGTAGTAAATGGATTGATGGCACAGCCAAAGTGGGTAATTGACACTTTGCAGCGTAGCTCATCGATTGCTTTGGTCAGCTCCTTGGCTTGTTTCATGTAAGTGGTGGCATCTTCTTCGGTAAGCTGGAAGATTATTGAGTCCCCCGGTAACCTTGCCGCTTTTAGTGCTACGCTGACCCAAGGTAGGAGGGTTTTATCTTGTATAGATGATGAACTTAAATGGATAAATAGTCTGGTTTTATGACCTTTTGCTCGGTGAGAGGCTAATAATTTTACTGATTGTAAAATCACCCATCGATCAATTTTAGTTGCCATTTGCGACTTTTCTGCGGCATCTAAAAACTCTTTGGGTGGGACTTCTTCGCCATTGGGGTTGATTAACCTTAACAATACTTCATAGTGTTCTTCACTGTCCCCCCGTAAGCTGATGACAGGCTGGAACAGCAATTTAAAGGAGTTGTCTTGCAACGCCTTTTGAATCATGGCAATGACATTGCCTTCGATAGCCTGTTCTTCCAAGTCATCTTTAGCAGTATGGAAGTGATAATTATTGCCGCCTTTGTCCAGTACTTTTTCTCGGGCTCGTTGGGCGCGGGCTAAAATATCTTTGGCTTTAGCGGTTGTCTCATTAATAATGGTAATACCAATACTACAGGTGGTTTGTGCTGTTTTACCGCCAACTTCGGAAAGGTGGTCTTCAACGCTTTTATTCACTTTGGTAGCAAGTGTGGATAGTTCAGTTTGGTTATCTGTAGGGATTAGGGCTAAGAATAAATCATCACCAGAGCGAGCCAAGATGTTTGGTGCAGGTATATGCTCTTTTAACAACGTACCAAAATCAGCAAGCACTAAATCGGCATCGGATATACCCATTTCAGTACGAATTTTATCAAAACTATCCAGGGTGACATAAAATACAGCCGCATTACCTTTACCACCAACAGCGCGGTCAATGGATTTATCTAGTTGCTCAGAAAAGTATTGTTGATTATATAAACCGGTTAGCAGGTCTTGGGTGCTGATCTCTTTCAGTTTTTCTTCTAACTCGGCATTACCTTGGTCTACCCGAATAACGATTTGGGTGCAGGGTTCACCATCAAAAGTGGCAGGTGAAAAGCTTATTTTCGCTTTAAATTTTTCACCATTTTCTTTTATGCCGTGGCATGCCAGTTCATCAGAGGCATTCTCAGTAGACTGATAATTTTTTAAAAAGCGTTTAAATTCAGCTAAATCTTCTGATGCCACCATGTCAATAATAGGGACGCAGGCTAGGTCATCTGCATCGGGGTAACCAAATAAGTCGACATAGGATTGGTTTGCGTAAATATGCATTCCTTCATGAACATAGGCAATGGCATCCATTGAACTATTGAGCAGTAGCTGACAACGCTTTTCCGTTTCGCGCAAGCTCACTTCAGCCAAGCGGCGTTGACGACGGTTTTCTAGGTTTTGTAACTCTCGGTTAGCGACTAAGACTAAACGTTCTTCCTCGTTATACAGTACAACGTCCCTAAAGCCTGCTTTTAATGCATCTGTAAAGGTCTCTTTTTGATACTCATCTTTCATTAAAATAATAGGAATATCTTTATTGAGGCGGTTGATAGTTTCATTGGCAGTATCAGCATTAATTTCATCCATAGGATGACTCGCCAGTAACAGATCCCAGGTTTGGGTTTGAATGGTCTCTTCTAAGTCGTCAATAGAGGTAACCCGGTGGGCCCGTGTGGCTTGGCCGGCATTGCGAAATAGGCTAACCATCTGCTCAGCTTCATTTTGAGAGGCTTCGACGATCAATAAGCGAATTGTATTACTGTCGTTTTGCATAGTTGCTTCAAGTTAAAGGTGTACTTCAAGGCCAGCATTTGGCATTAAAGAACCAAAATGCCGGGTTATACGTCATTAATGGTCTAACGCTTGTTGTCTTGTTACAGTTGTTCCATATAGCCACTGCATGTGCTGTATTAGGGGCTATGGTGGCCTTGTTTATGAGAATAAAGCCAGTATCTATATGAGGTATCGCACAGCGGTGCTGCTTCACGAAACTAACATAATACTCATCACAGTTTAAATGATAAATGATTTGATTTTATGTTTTTTACTCATGTCTCAATAAAGAGCTGCTAACCCCCCTCTCATTGGTATATAGACCTCTTTCTTTGGTATAGTCGTGCCTGTATCTTGTTAGCTGATAATTAACTCGTCCCTAAAAATCACTCTCCTTGACTATAGTTATATTTTCATAACATTTCCCATAAGCTGCTAAAGTCTTCATCGCTAGTGTCGTCTTTGCTATCAGTTTGTTTATGATCTTCTTTAGGGGTGTCTTGGCCCTGAAGTTCAAACATCGAAAAGCTTCCGGTACTGGTAATTTGTTGAACAAGCTGGCCTTTAAATATATCAGCCCCTTGGCTGAGCTTAACTTTGTGACCAACTTGAAAGGGCACTTTGGGTGTAATCAGACTGGCTGGCTGAGATAGCGCTTTAATAGGGGGAATAAAAAAACCTCGCATAAACTGACTGTCATCATCCACTTTTTTTAGCAGGGCAACAGCACAAGGCTTTGCATTAGGAGTCAGTAATTCAATACCCAGTTGTGCTTGCTGGTCAGAAAGTAATTTAATCCAGCGAATGACTGCTAGGCTCCAGTTGCGACTGTTGTCCTCATGCAAGCCAACAAGTTCACCCGTTTGTAACTGGTTAGGTAGATTGCCTTGCCAGTTCACACAGTAACCGCCAGGGCTGCTATTAATTAAGTCAGTTGTAAATAGTGGATACAGCTTCTTAGTTTGGCTTTCTGTTTGCTTGTTAACAGCTGACCCTTCTGTTGTACTATGGCTGCTGCCTGTTATTCGTTGGGTGTTTGCTGCAGCAAAGCTGGAAGACCAGGTATCTGTACCGCTAGCGTGGTGTTTCTGAGGTATGTCTTGCTCCGGTCCATGCAACCACTCTTTAAATTCAACTTCATCCGTATAGTAGTAATGAGTCGCACTCAGCCCTACGGTAATAATAAGCTTGCTACCAGCGCTGCTTATTCGTTTAAAAGCTCGATTTTGTAGTGGTCCCCAGGCTTTTATTAGGTGGTTAAGCAGGTCATCTGTTAACCCTTCTGGAACAGTGAGAGAGAGCGTTGCCCGTTGACCAGAGGGAGTATTGATGAACTCTTTGAGTTTATTACGTAATTCTGTAGAGTTAATTATCCGATGGCTGTCGCTTATTGGGTCACTGACAAGAGCTGTATGTTTAGGGCCAGTATCACGGTTAACAGCGATAATAAACTCGCCATGATGGCTGGTTGCCGGTGCTATTTCTATAATGTTTCCCCAAAGCTCTAAGCTATGAAATATTTGACGCAAGCTTTGTTGACGAACTTGGTTTGGGCGACTGCAGCAAAGCATAACAATTCGCTTGTAGCAGTCAGCAATTGAAATGGCGTGCTGATGAGTATTTTGGTTGTCTTCTAATAAATGGTTGAGAATTTTTTTTTGTTCAGCAAGCAGGTAAAGCTGATTCAGCTCTAGCCAGATGCTTTGAGGAACGGGAGCAAACAGCTGCAGTGCTTGTAATAGATTATGACTGATATCAGAGATGGCTCGGTGAGTTGCATCGGCTAATAACGCTTGATCTTGGCCTGTTTTATTTCTGGCAAGTAAGTCAAGCACAATGTGTTTGTAACCTGTGCTGAGGTGATACAGCAGGGTAAGCGCTAGATTAGCTACTTTACGTTGCTGCGGGCTTAATACTATAACCTGCCCAAGAAAATGCTGGCTAAGCTGGTGACAGACGTAGTAAATGGAAGGGCGAATCGACTCCATCATTTCTTGCCGAATTTCTGGGGCGACTTTCAGTTGGTTTAGCTCTACTACTGCATGATAAAGCTGCTTGGACATCATCCCTAAATTGGCTCTAGGCAAGTCATTTAGCCAGGCCTCTATTTTTCGCACATTAATTGGTGCAAAAGACAGCATGGTGCGTATTTGTTTTGGCACTTTGAGTGCTGGCGTGATGATTCCATTCATGGGCGCAAAGCAGCCGGTATTATATCCGTTATTGTTATTACTATTTATATAGACCAGTTTCGCTTGTAATCCTGAATAAAATTAAGATTAAATTATCATCAATCCTTAGCTGGTTCTCTTAACCAATGGCTAAAGCCTAATAGCCAATTAGGTGTGGTGTAAGTATGCACTTAGTGTTGAGTTTTTATGACATCAACAGAGTCAATACTGCGGACAGTTTTATAGGTGTTGTATGTTAGTGTTTACGGGGGAAGTGCTCTACTCTCATATACTTTATTGCAAGATAGCCTGAGGCTTAACATGCAATAAACTCCTCCTTCCTATGGTACATGGCCTGTAGAGCAATGTTTTATAATTCAAAAACTGTCTACAGTATTGCAGAGTAGAAGCCGCACTCTATTTAAAGCAGGTATTTAGAAATAGAGTGCAAGACTGGTGGTGAGTATGCAGTTAAGATTATAAGGCAGGTAAAATAGGCAATTTAGTCGGTGCGCCAGCTTGTTCTCTAGCAAGCTTTGGTACTAAGTAGCCAGGGCATTGTTTGAGCATCTCACCTACTAACTGCTTAGCTTCACGCTCAGATACTTCAAAATGAGCTGCGCCAAATACCCGATCTAGAAGGAACAGATAGTAAGGTAGTACACCTTGCTGAAATAACGTTTCACTCAGTTGTATTTGGGTTTCAAGCTGGTCGTTGATACCTTTTAGCAAAACGGCCTGATTAAGCAAAGTTACATTATGGTCTCTTAGCTTGTGCAAGGCTGCACAGACATCCTGATCAATTTCGTTAGGGTGATTACAATGAATAACCATGACTGGCTTTAATCTGGTTTGGGTAAACCAGCTCAGCATTTCATCGGTAATTCGCTGTGGGATCATGATGGGTAAACGGCTGTGAATTCGCAGCCTAGTTACATGAGGAATGGCTGCGATGGACTCAACCAGCCAAGCCAATCGCTTATCATTAACCGCAAGTGGATCACCACCACTGAAGATTACTTCGCTGATACTCGTATCGTTAGTGATATACTCCAGCGCAGATTGCCACTGTTGAGTATTTGGACGGTTATCCTCGTAAGGAAAGTGCCGCCGGAAACAGTAGCGGCAGTTAACAGCACAGCTGGTGCCAACAATAAGCAACAAGCGGCCTTGGTATTTGTGGA
This sequence comes from Spartinivicinus poritis, assembly GCF_028858535.1. Lineage (NCBI taxonomy): Bacteria > Pseudomonadati > Pseudomonadota > Gammaproteobacteria > Oceanospirillales > Zooshikellaceae > Spartinivicinus > Spartinivicinus poritis. The sequence goes on along the minus strand of NZ_JAPMOU010000004.1, from coordinate 121,059 downwards.
TTATACCTTTAGCCACATTTTTATCTTGCTCGCCCAATGGGTCAGCAGTGAAACCAGGCTGTGGAGCAAGCTCTTGAGCAATGGGCAACACTTGTTGTAGTAATGGGTCATTCCAGTTACCAGGCTCTATTCTATTAATAAAAGGTATGGGTACTCGTAACGGAAACTGCTTGACTGCTTCAAGATGCGATGGCGCTTCAGCTGGGTTTAAGCGTAATAAATGAAATAATTCATCGGCATCAGTGACAACACTGGATAATATCTGTTGCCAGCGACTACTTGTAAAATGGGTATCAACACTGGCAGCGGTTCGAGTTATCATAGGTGCTTACAAAAACTTGTGGTGAGGAAAAATGGCAAGCTATTCTACCAACGAATTTCGTTCAGGTCTCAAAGTATTACTGGACGGAGAGCCTTGCTCGATATTAGAGAACGAATTTGTTAAACCAGGTAAAGGCCAGGCTTTTAACCGGGTTAAGCTGCGTAACTTAAACACAGGACGAGTGTGGGAGCGTACCTTTAAGTCAGGTGAAACACTTGAAGCTGCTGATGTTATCGATCTAGAGATGGAATACCTTTACTCCGATGGTGAGTTTTATCATTTCATGATGACTGATGGCTCTTATGAACAGTATGCCGCAGATACGAAAGCGGTAGGAGATACTGTAAACTGGCTAAAAGAACAAGATGTGTACACCATAACATTGTACAACGGTAGCCCTATTTCTGTTACACCACCTAACTTTGTTATTTTGGAAGTTGCTCAAACCGACCCAGGCTTAAAAGGAGATACGGCTCAAGGAGGCACCAAGCCTGCTACGCTAAGCACTGGTGCAGTAGTGAAAGTTCCTTTATTTGTTAATGAAGGCGATGTGTTGAAAATAGATACGCGTACAGGTGACTACGTGAGTCGTGCAACTAAGTAAGCCTTATAAGACAATCAGTAACCCAGGGATGGGTGCTAGCCCTCAAATGCTATCGTCGCCCATCTTTATAGAGACACATCCATGACTCAACAACTTTGGCAGCCATCTGCATCATTGGCCAATATCAAGCTGAGAGCGAATCTCCTCAAGGGAATCAGAGACTATTTTGCTAAAGAGCAAGTCATAGAAGTAGCAACACCGATTTTATCGCAAGCCGCAGTGACCGATATCCACTTAGACAGTTTTGTCACGCATTTTAAACCTATAGGTAAACCAGAAGGGCAAACACTTTTTTTGCATACCTCTCCTGAGTTTCATATGAAACGAATGCTGGCAGCTTACCATGAAGATATATACCAAATTTGTCATGTATTTCGTAATGGTGAAGCGGGTGGTAAACATAACCCAGAGTTCACTATGCTTGAGTGGTATAGAGTTGGCTATGATCACCATCAGCTAATGGATGATATGACCAAATTGCTGGCTTCCGTTGCTGATTTTACTGAACTACGAAGAGTATCTTATCAGCAAATATTTGAAGAACATTTAGGAATCAACCCACACCGTACTGCTACCCAAAAACTTGAAAAACTAGTGCATGAAAAAATTGATGATCATTTGGTTGGTTTAGAGAGAAACTCATTATTAGACCTGTTATTTACCCACCATATTGAGCCAAGCTTAGGTTGGGCTGCAGAGGGTAAGTTGGCGGGTGTTTATGTTTATGATTTTCCTGCCTCCATGGCTGCATTGGCTAGAGTCGATACAGATGTGGACAACCAGCAAGTGGCTAGTCGCTTTGAATTGTTTATTAATGGAATAGAGTTGGCTAATGGTTATCATGAGCTGGTGGATGGTATTGAGCAAGCCAAACGGTTTAAGCATGATCAAAATAAGCGTAAAGAACTTGGCTATCAGCAAAACCCTTATGATGAGCATTTATTAGGTGCATTGGCTGAAGGCTTACCGGATTGTGCGGGGGTGGCGTTAGGGGTTGATCGACTGTTGATGTTGTTGGCACAAACTAATGAAATTGCAGATGTTATAGCATTTGATTTTGAGCGCTCTTGATGTGCCATCCCTGGCTCATCAAACACTAAAAAATCCATGCTTTGGTGGTGTTGAAAACTACTTTAGGCCAATGATGAGTGTACTATGCTTTAGCTCAGGGTATAGTTGGTTAATAAGCGAGTAAGTAAACTGCTTAAACTGTTGTTCATTAGTAAAATGAAACTCCCCGTAGTTAGGGTCAAATAGAGTATATCCTGCTATTTCACCTTGAGCAGAAGCAGCCACTTTAGCTGCCAGGCCATGTCCACCACCTTTGCTGTTATGTATTGCAAGATAATATAAACCTGGCTTACTAATGGTACTTAAGTCAGCTCCTTTTACGGTATCTGATTTTTGAATATCCATTGATAATTGGTAATTTTTAAAATAATTCAGCAAAGCATAAAAGCCATGGGGAACATCAGCAGACCAGTGGGCATTCGTATTTTTATGCCCAGATTGCCCACCATAGTATTGAATGGCTAAATTCATTACCTCTTCGTGGCCTTCGGCTTTGGCATGTGCTTTTATACCATCAACAAAACCGATATCTTCATAAAAATTGATGTTGGTATGTTGGGTGGTTAACCATTTTGCAGAAAGAGCGGCACAAATACCTTCTTTGCCGAACGTTCTGTCGCCAAGAAAACGTTTCTGCTGAAACGGGGTTATCAGTTGTGCGTTACTTTTTTGTGCTGTGATGACACCTGGGTTGACCAGGGATTCGAGCGAATTAATTGATGACATCAGCTTACTGACATTAATAGGGCCATCTTCCTTAAGCTCGGGATATCGATGTAACACATAGCTGACTGTCTGAGGAGAAAAGGCATTAACAATAGCTTCTCTAATATCTGCGTTGGATCTTGGTTGGTGAGTAAACTTAAGCCCTAATTGTAACTCAAGCATTTCCTTGGTTATCTCGGCCAGTTGTTTGTTCAGTTGTTGTTTTTTAGCTAAGTTGGTCAGCTCTGTTTTTACCTCATTTCTTCTTTTTTGCTCAAAAGCTTGATAGTTTGGGTCTGCTAGCTGCTTATGCTCTTTTATTGCAGTTTTTAGTTGTGGAATTAATTTACCCCGCTGCTTGACTTCTTTGGGCTGCTTTTTTATCCAAAGCTCAAGTGCTTGTTCAAGTTGCTGGAGCTGTTTTGGGTTTTGGCTTGTTTGAGTTAGCTTTATTGCTTTTTTTAGGCGTTTAAGCTCAGAACTTTGTTTGTGGAGACTTAGCCTAAAAACAGACTTACGAAAGGTATTATTGCCAGAGTCAAGCAGTGATATAGTACAACCGAATGGAGATAGTTTTGGTTTGTTGTCTATAGCTTTGAATGCTGTTGGTGGTTGATTATTAATCAGATGTGTGGATAGACCACCTACGTTTGTCATATGCGTTATAGTTCCTGTTGTAATTATCTTGTGTGTTTGCAAATAGTAACCCGACGCTTTTGATTGAGCTTGTAGAATTAATTTGTTTTTTTTAGAAAATCTATTACAGCTGAAGAGAATCAGGCTTTGGGTTTTTGTTGTACTATCGAGCTAAACGTTTACTGATGAGTGGGTATTTTTCGGGAAGTCTTGACTAAAAAAACAACAGTTGTTTTAACGTGATTGTCTTTAAGGTAAGAAAATGGATAAATACATAATAAAAAAAACAGAAATTGATAATATGGAAGGGCTAAATAAAACCCATTTCTTAAATGCTAATGCTAAGCGCACTAATAAATCATTAGGTGATTTAACGGGATTAACTGGGCTTGGCTTTCATATTATTGAAGTGCCACCCGGTGCAGAAAGCACAGAATGCCATGCCCATAAATTTGAAGAAGAATGTGTGTATATTCTTGAAGGTGAGGCTTTAGCTGTTATTGGCGATGAATCAACAAAAGTCAGTGCAGGGGATTTTATTGGCTATAGAGCAGATGGTCTCGCCCACACCATGAAAAATACCGGAAAAACTACGCTTAAATGCATTGTGGTGGGGCAGCGTTTAAATCATGATGTGGCTGATTATCCAAACCAAAAAAAACGTATTTATCGCAATGCAGGCCAACCATGGGATTTGGTCGACCTTGAGAACATCCAGCACCCGGTTGCGGGAAAAAAATAAGTAGAAATAGTGATCAAATTGTATTAATATTCGCGCTCCACATAACTAATGTTCTAGTTGTTATGTGTCCAGGATGTATAGCTGATATGTAGGAGGTGTCCCATGGGTACTAACAATTCAAATCATAACTTCTTTTTTCGAACCAACAAGTAAACGAAAGAAAGGTTACCCTTCAGAAACTCAAGTAAAACGTGGACACAGAGTGGTCCATGGTGATAAAGATTTATCTGAAAAACTGGGTAGAAATGATCCTTGCCCTTGTGGAACTGGTCGTCGGTTTCAAGGCATGCTGTCTCAGATCAGGCAGATTTGATGGGTCGACAAGAGATCATTACTTTTAGAGAGTAATATCCGCTAGAGAAAGGCATAGCAAGCGCTATGTCTTTTTAATAGTACTCTAGTATAGAGAAGGTATAACATTTGATTAGATTCATCTGGCTATTTTTTTTCGCAAGCTTAAGTTTAAATGCGGGTGAAATTTATAAGTATAAAGATGAAAACGGTAAGTGGATTTTTACTGATAAAAAGCCTGCCTCTAATAAAGGTGAAAAAATTGAATATAAAAATGATAATAAAAAAAGAGTTAGGCCCCGTGTTTTTGTCAAGAATATTGATGGGGTGAATCAATTAATTGTTAAGAACCCTTTTTATGCGCCAATAGAAATTGAAATATATTCCAGCATATTTGATCAAAACCGCTTGCACAAAGTATTGCCAGAAAAATCAACCACAGTAGTATACTCAAGTCAGCAGAACATTCCGCGTTATCGCTATCGGTGGTTAATGGGTGATCCTGCTGCTCAAGAAATAAACTACAATTATTTGTTTCCTGTGTTATCCAAGTCTAAGCATCAAGTCACTCAGTCTTTTAATGGAAGATTTTCCCATTATCAAGCGCCTAATAAATATGCTGTTGATATTGCAATGCCTGTGGGTACCTATATTCGAGCAGCTAGAGAAGGGGTAGTAGTCCAAGTCAAAGAAGATTACCACATGAGTGGTACTAGCGGCTATTTTTTAGATAAAGCCAACTATGTTAAAGTACTACATAGCGACGGCACTTATGCTGTTTATGCGCATATTCTACTAGGCACTTCGTTAGTAAAAGCTGGCGATAAAGTGTCTGCGGGCGATAAGCTTGCCCGGTCAGGCTCTTCGGGGTTTTCGACAGGCCCGCATTTACATTTTGTTATTCGAAAAAATGCAGGAAGAAAGTTGGTCTCTGTACCGTTTGTATTTATTGATAATAATGGAAAGACCTTTACTCCTAGGAGAGGACAAAAAATAAAAGGGATATAAAAATTTGTAACTTCATACATTCTGTATAAATTAAGGGCACCTCTAAAAAATTACATTTTATAAAGGCACCCTTAAACTTATAAACTACAAGCGTAAGCATTCTCACCTTGTTCAGCTATTTCCCCCATCCTTTCTCTGTATGGCTTCATGGTTGTTTGGGCATAAGACTCTGGTGCTTCAAATACCAAAACTTCCTTTGCAAGCCCATTTCGCTCTGCTGCTGTTAATACATCTCTACAAGAGGCACATGCTGGTTTATCGACATAACCTCTTAATGTGCCTCCTGGTGCTACTTTTCCTTGTTTTTGCAGATTATAAAGGTGATGAATCGACTTAACTTCTGAGTCATAAAACCGTTTGGCACCATCAGCTGTCGTTCTTCCAGTATATGTTTTAGCTGCTTCTGCATCATATTTTGCAAAAGGATGATGCCATTTTACAGTTGGCTCTATAGTATCTGGAAGCTTGTTACTTCTTGCGTACCATCTAACTGTTTTGCCATTGGGAGGTTTATATTCCCAAAATGAAATTGTGCCTTTTTTTATAGTGTTATTAGTAATGTTTTTATACTTTACATTACCAATCTTACCTTTTTGTTCAACATGGTAATGGGTTTGCATTCTAATACCTGTTTTAAGCCGATTATCCATCCATTTTGTAGGCTCTACAGTAGTGATTTCGATAGCTTGTAATGGCAGGTTTATTAAAAGGCTAAAAAGTGCTGATATTGTAGTAAGTTTTTTCATAATCATGTACCTTATAAACGACAGAATTGACCTTGATATTCTTCTGCTGCTAAAGCTTCTTCAGAAGCGGCTTCAGACTCTAAGGCAGTTACTTCTTCTTGCTCTAGTAACCCTGCTTCTGATAGTTCTGTAGCCTCGGCTGCTTCAAAAAAGTCTAAGAAAGCAGCTCCTAAACCATCAATGGCAAAAAATACTCCAACCAGTTCCAATAGTTTCTGTCCAAAGGTAGGCTTTTGGTTACTCCTTTTTAAACGCTGATGATCAATTTTCAGCTGTCGTGGAAACCAGCGGTCATATAACTGCTTATTTGACATGTCACTGAGGCAGAATCTGTCGACATAGCTTTGGTCATAAATATGAGTTCCTTCTTTGGTGCAAACAGCCCCAAATAAAAAGCCTGCGTCATTTCGGTAGGCTGCTGCTAGCCTTACCAAGCGAAAGGCTGTCGGTAGTTTGCCTTTAAACTGGTAGTTTCCCTGAGATAATTGAAAGCTCAAATAGTCATTGAGAGAATGTAAGTCTTCTGCATTGATTGTTTTACCATTAGTAGTCAAATTTGCTAATGCAGTTGTATCGATACCATTAATGAACCATTGATTTTCAGGTATTAGCTGCTGTTGTTCTCTCATTAGTTGAGCTGCCATGGCATATTTAGCTCTCATGGCAATGCCTGGGATTTTATCCTTAACGATATTATAAATGTCGTCATCAACACCCGCGAGTTCACGTTGTAATGATATAAACTTATCAGGTGCACCGGGTGATGTAGCCTTTTCATAACCTAATTGCTTTTTTAATTCTGCAAAAAAAGGGTAGGTACCTGGTGGATGATTTTGCGTCATTACAAAAACATCCCAAGCACTTTCAGCACTTGATAGAATTTGTTTTTCTTGATTAGTGGCGAGCTGGGTAACTGCGCTGTAGTCTCTGGCTGATGAATATAATTTATTGGGCTCAACTAATAAAAGGTTTTTAAGCCGTGTGTCTGTTAAGTTGTGTTGGTTTCCACTGTGTTTAATTGCCCAGCGTAATGCTTTCACAGGTGAATTTAGCTGTTTGGCTTCACTAAACGTTGGTTCACGGGCAGATGCATTGCTTATCACTGAGCATAAGCAGGTGCATACGACAAATAATTTATACTTATTCATCATAAATTTTCCTTCGATTTATTGTTGTTTGGTTTTTCTGTAATATTACAACTTAAATATTAAGTTAAATAATATAGCTGTCATGAGTTATCTTAATGAATCATACTGAACAAAAAATTGTGCAGTTAGAGCAAGACACTAAACTATAATAAGTTATTCAATCTTTAGAGTAATTATCATTTTTAGGATGGTGATGGAAACTAACTATCCGACAATTTATTTATATGAATTGAGTCATTAAATATTGATCTAGCGGTTGAATAAACGGCCAATGAAAAGATGGTGTGCCACTATATTGGTATTGCTTGTATGCACTAAAAGGTACTTCTAAAGTCATTTAGTCTAAACGCTATTCGCGAAGAGTTTAGAAAACTAAACCCATCACGAATACTGGCCAGGGGTGAGTAAAGCAATACTATCTCTAAGCGTGCCAAGATTGATTGCGGTAAGAAAGTGGCTATCAAAAAAGCATATTTAGAGAAATCTAAAGGTATTAAGCGACTTTAGGTAACTCATCTTTTTCTATCAGTTCTATGAGTGATGCTTTGGTAGCAGCAATTGTGTGATCAATTTGTTCAGTTGTATGTGCCCCACAAATAAAGTTAACATCACGGCGTAGTAATACCCCACGTTTAGCCATTTGAGCGAGAAATAACTCGGCGTATTTAGCTTGCTGCTCAGGATTTTTTGAAAACAAAAATAAGGGGATTGGGTCATTACCAACAATGGTCAATGGTGCACTAAGTTCTGTTGATACCTGATTAATACCATTTTTCAGTTGGCGGCCTAATGTTGCAATATGTTCAATATAGTTGGTGGTTTTATATTCGTTAAGAACACTACAGCACACTTCCAGTGATAACATCTCTCCACCAAAGGTAGTAGATACCTGCAATTGCTCCATTTTACTCATAAATTCAGTGCCACCCACCACAGCAGACAATGGCATACCTGCAGCAATACCTTTCGATAAGGTAACTAAATCTGCTTTTACGCCAAAATATTCTTGGGCACCACCCAGTGCTAACCGGAAACCAGTGACCACTTCATCCATTACTAGTAGTACTTGATGCTTATCGCACAACTCCCTCAGTTGTTGTACAAATTCTGTTGTTAGTACTCGGTTGTAGGGCACTGACAATAAAACAGCAGCTAGAGTATCACCTTGTTCTGTAATGAGGTCTAAGACAGGCTGTTCATTGTCTGGCGTAAACAGTGGCATGCGATATGTGTAGTCTTTAATTACATCGGGCACACCGGGGGTATCAAACATATATTGATCGTGCCAACCATTGTAGCCAATAGCAATTATCTTTTCTTTATTGGTAATGTGGCGAGCTAAACGGATTGCTGCTGAGTTTGCATCGGCGCCGGTTTTAAAAAAGCGCACCATCTCGCCACCAGGAATGAAATCCACCAAAGCTTGTGCTGTTTTGATTTCAACAGGGGCTGGCAATGAGTGAATGATGCCTTTGCCTAAGTGTTCACGAATAGTGTCTACTATTGCAGGATGATTATGGCCAAGGGTATTGGCGGCCAGGCCACAAATAAAGTCGATATAGATATTGCCATCAACATCTTTTACTAAAGCGCCTTCTCCTGACTCTAAATAGACAGGAAAGTGGCCTGGGGCAAACTGTTGGGGTTTTTTCATCATCGATTGAGTAAAACCTGCAACTAGTTTTGTAGCTTGATCAGATAGCTCAGTCGACCGAGTTAAAGTTAATGTGTCTGCTTGAGAGAAAAGTTTTTGAGAGAGTTGGTTTAGGTTCACGATAGTACCTTTGAAAGAAGTTTATAGTCATTTTGAGTGGTGCTATAGCTATCTCTCAAATGATAATGATTTGCGTTTGTGTTTTCAATGTTAGGAGGTAAATACCTCTTAAGCTGGCTCTTTCGCTGTATATCAACAGAGCTGTATTTATAGATAAACAACTTGTTTTACTTCTCGACAAACAACAATTGCTTAACAGGGAAGTGAGTGCTTTATTTTTAGGATATACCGTATTTATTCAAAATAACTGTATAGGTTATTTCTTTTCTAATAAAATAAGTTTAATCCTTAGTTAAGCCTTTTCGTTTTTGTCTAGATAAGAGGGGTTTTTAGAAAAATATAATGGAAAAGCTTTTTTGTAATGGTGGGTCTAAAAATCATTCGCGAAGAGTATAGCTTTAGCAGCATTCACTGCGCAGAAGCATTGGCGACAAAGATTAATGAGACATTTTCCTGCTCTACCAGCTGAGCTACCATCTATACTCTTAGCGAGCAATTGCTAGATGGGCAGGACTTGAACCTGCGACCCGGACATTAACAATGTAGTCTCATTGGCATTCGCCAATTTACACCCTTTATATTGGATATAATTAAAAGTCAGCAACAAAATATTATAGAAAAAGCTATTCTATAATGGGTGTATGACACAACACACTGCGCGTGCTACCAGTTGCGCTACAGTATTTAGGTTATAGTCAATTATCAGGTTGATAAGTGTTAGTCACAAAAAAGTAAACTGATCTACTCTCTTTACCCTGCTTAACTCAAAGCCATTCTATAACTTGGTGCTCATGGATGATTTAGCTAAAACTCAGTGATCCTGACAGCCAAGTAATCTCCTTAAGTTCTACACTCTTTTAATTCAGAAAGACTTCTTTGGCAACAGGGCGCTATTACGCTAGTGGGTAGAAGTTGGCTCCAAGGGGGCGCTTTCGAGTTCTCTAAGCCTGCTACAGAAAAACAGGAAGATTAACTCTCTATCAGCTACTACTTCATTAATAGAAATTACTGATTGTGGGATTCTGGCTTTAGGTTAAAATACTGTAAATATATACAGTATTAGGTGATTAGAAATGCAGATCTCTCAATCACATAAAGCCAAGTAGTATGCTGCATAGATTGAGACGCCACTGTTGTCTTCGGCTAGTCTGTATAGTTTTTGTTAAAAGCATGTTCCTTTGGTTAGGAGGGGGGTAATCATGTTGCGGTATTGCCATTATCATGCCCAGGTGTTTATTCATCAGTTACAATTTATCCCAATACTTGTGTCCTTGTGCTATCACCGTTGTGATATTAATGAGCAGAATCAACAACCCTTTATCATTGATGAATTTAAGCAGCTGGGCTTTTCGGTTGGCTTTGATCGTCAAGGTAATTTGAATAGTTTAGTGTTAATCAATACCCCTGATGCAGATATTGATGACCTGTTGATTCCCATTGCTCCTTATGTAGAGTCTGGGAGTTTTATTGAATTGTCAGTATGTCCTGATTCGCTAGATCTCAGTGATACCTTTACGGTTCATCGCTGGCAATTTACTGGTCATGGTGTAAGTAAACAACATTTTATGGTTATGCAAACACCTTGCTCAATCCTTAGTCGTTGCCATCAAAAAAATAAAGAAAATTTATTCGTAGCTGCCTAATAAAAATGTTGTAAATAAATACTAGGGTCTGTTGTTCGTGGATCGTAACTAAAAGAGGGGGGAATAGAGTAGGCTGAAATTTCATTCCAGCCTACTCTATAGCTAGAGAGGATTAAATTTATTGTTTTAATAAAATTCGATATTTATTGACCAGTGCAATTACTTGTTTTTCCAGCTCTTGATTGTGAGATAACAGTTTATCTTGTTGGGTTAATGCAGTGGTTAACTGGTTTTTTAATTCTGTATTAAGTGTTTTTAGCTCGGCACATTCAATTTGTAACTGCTGGGTTTTACCTTGATATTGAGCTGTTGATTGAGTGGTTGCTGCTGTTTCTTGTTGAATGTTTTCAAGCTGTTGGGTGAGTTCGTTTATTTGTTTTTGCAGTGTTACTTTAGACTGTTCTAAAAGAATAGATTTTTGTTGCTCTTGATGTAGTTGGCTATATAGCTCGTTAAGCTCTTTATCTGCTTGTTGGGATTGTTGGCATAGCATTGTTTTGTCAGATTTTAGGTGATCAATAAAATCATTAGCTTGTTTGAGCTCAGATCGTAAACTATCTGTTTGTTGTTCTGCTATCGACAGCTGTTGGGTAAGCTGTTGTTGGTGTTCAATAAGAGCTGTATTTTCTTTGTTTAAGCTGGAAAACTCTTCTGAATTGACTTGTGTCTGTTGTTCCGCTTGCTTCAGCTGTTCGTTGAGTTGTTCGGTTTGAGCTTTAGCTGCTTCTAATTCAATTTCTAATTCTTCGATAGCGGCTGTGGCATCTTGACTAATTGCTTGATAGTTGCGATGAAAACTGGCCTCTAATTTTTCTAGTTGCTGTTCAAGGCTAATAGAAATGGCAGAAACAAACTGATCGGTTAGGTTAGGATCAAGAATTTTCCTATCTGCAATATGATGTTTCCATATTTCCATCAATGTTTTCGGATCGCCTGCTTTGAGGTTTTTGCGTAAAGCAAACCCTGTTACTAACATACCTGCATGTTCTAGCTGTTCGCCGGTTTTAATAACCTGTTCAGGAGTGATATCGGTGGATCTCATATTGCTAACCTAAATATAATTAAGCAACCAAGGAACGTTTACGAAAATGTATGTTTTTCAAGCGGCTATACCCTACGCCAAGCAGCTGAACCCTGCGCCAAGTAGCCATACCCTGAGCTAAGTAGCTATACCCTACGCTTTGGGTATATATTAAGTTGCTTTGCTTGCTTTCCTAAGCATGAATGTTACAGACATGTCGCTAAGCTTTTGTCTGAAAAATTATACTATAAAAAGTGCATAAACAAAGAGCCAATTAGTTCACAAAAGCATGTTTATTTAAATATGTTGATTTATTTAATTTTGTATATTGTTTTTGAATGTCTGCTTTTTTAGTGCTATTTGAGTAAGTGAGGCCTTTATAGAATTTTTTTGGAGCGTTCAATAAATAATAGGGAGGGGTGGTAAATTGGTAAAGCCTAACAAGAAAAAAACTGATATTAAATTTCTGTCACTTGATAATAAGAACAAAATTGGTGGTTAATTACTTATAGATTTATTTTAAATTATATTTTTAATAATTATTAGAATGTAATGGAGTTTGATGACCCGATCAGTAGGTAAATTCCTGATATGTTTGTGAGTATTCTTATTAATTTTTTTACATATTATTAATGAGTAGCGATTAGTATGGGGTCAATTGGGTTGGTTAAAATACAAGCAGTTAAACAGTCCTTAATCCTTCAGGTAAAGTCAGTATAAAACATAAGCAGTTTTGTTGGGCAGGATGTTTATTAACAAGCTGATACTAGAGTGCGTCTCGTTTTCTTTTATGTTAGGATCATAATCATTGTCCAATGGTGTTAAATAATAGTTGTCATATGAAGTATTTGCTTGCTTTTATTGTTCTGGTCTTTTCAGAAATGACGGTTGCAAAGACATTTAGGATTTTAAACTGGGTTGCTTATATTGATGAATCAGTACTTAAAGACTTTGGTGACAAATATAATGTAGATGTGATATACGACACTTTTGACGATATTGATGGCTTCAGGCAAAAGTTTTTAGTCAAAAACCCTGAAGGAGCTTATGATATAATATTCCCACCAGTCGACTATATTCCAGCCCTCATTGAACGAAATATATTATATAAGCTTAATAATAAACTACTGCCAAATATTAAAAACTTATCTAAAACAGCATTATCAGACTTGAAAAAGTATGATTCAGCAAACAGCTATGTACATCCTTATTTGTGGGGAACTGTTGGACTTGGTATCAACGTACAGCAAGTAAAAAAAGCACTTAATATGGATGAGGTGCCACAATCCTGGGATTTGGTATTTAAACCAGAATATGCTGAAAAGCTAGCATCTTGTGGTATTTCATATCTAGATAGTGAAATTGAAATTTTTCCATTAGCTTTAAACTATCTGGGCAGGCATGGTGACTCAAAAAAACGAACAGACATAGTATATGCCTCTAAGTATTTAAGAAAGTTAGCTTCAACGATCACTTACTTTGATTCTGAAAGCTATTTAGATCGTTTGCAAGAGGGTAAAGTGTGTGTTGCCATAGGTTACTCTGGCGATATTTTTCAAGCTATTTCACAAGCGCAAGAGGCCCAGCAAGGTGTTGAGTTACAGTATATCATTCCAGAAGAGGGAACCTCTCGTTGGATAGATGCCGTAGCTATACCCAGCAATACATCTAACCCTGAGCTTGCCCATGCCTTTTTAAACTATCTAATGGAACCAGAAGTAATCGCCAAAATTACTAATTATGTTTGGTATGCTAATAATATTCCTGCTTCAACTGTCTTATTGGATGAAGCAATAGTGAGTGACCAAGCGATTTATCCAACAGAGAGTGTGCAAGCACAACTTTTCTCTATTCCAAAGTATGACTTACGACTACAACGCTCAATGGTAAGGTATTGGTCTCGGGTGAAGTGTGCCCACTCTACTGAGCAATGTAGAGCACCCATTTCGGGGCTTCCAGGGTTATAAATGGATTTACAGGTAACTTTCAATTAACTTTATATCAAAACTTATAGCCAAAGTGAATGGTTTTTAGGGGCGGCTGTCGAGCGATGAAGCCCCATGAGTTTATGTTTTTATAAATGATTGGGGTGAAGACAGTTTATTGCTCCTGTATAAACTGCATTCCCACCATCCATGGTGGTCAGTGACGACAACAAACCCTAAAAGTCATTCACGAAGGGTATATAATTATTACGAGGCATAGTCATGTCTATAACACGCAGGGATTTCCTGAATGGCGTATTGCTTAGCACTACGGTTGCACCACTGACGCAGCTTGGCGTACTGGGTGTTTCAGGTTCGGCTTCCGCTGGTGAGCTAGTAGATTACCCACCTTCAAAAACAGGTATGAGAGGGAGCCAACCAGGGTCTTATGATTCTGCTCACTCAGTTGCTTGGGCTGGAAAAAAAGATTTTGGTACTCCCGACCAATTAAAAGAAGAGTATGATTTAATTATAGTGGGAGCAGGTATCAGTGGCCTTTCAGCGGCTTATTTTTATCAAAAACAACTGGGCAACAAGGCCCGTATTTTGTTGCTAGATAATCATGATGACTTTGGTGGCCATGCGCGCCGTAATGAGTTTACTATTAATGGCCAAATGCGACTGGGCTATGGTGGTACTCAATCAATTGAAAACCCCGGCTCTTATAGTAAAGTCGCTAAGCAACTGCTCAAAGAACTAGGTATTGAACCCTTATTTTTCGAAAAAGCTTATAAAAAAGATTTTTTTAAACGAAATAATTTGCAAGGGGTAACTTATTTTAATAAGTCAGCATATGGTAAAGATGCAATAGTACCTTTTGTATTTAAAGAGCTTGCTGAGTTTATGACCGGGATAAAAGGTAATGCTATTGATGCAGAGCAAGCCATTAAACAAATGCCTTTGTCAGAGCAGGGTCGCCAGCAATTATTGCGTTTAGCTACAGGTAAGCCGAAAAAGCTGTTAACTATGTCGGTTGAAAAACAGGCAAAGTACTTACATAACACGTCTTATTACCAGTTCGTACAAGATGAATATGGGGTAACTGATCCATTGGTATTGCGTTTGCTGCGTTATATGATTGCTGACGACTGGGCGATGGGTACAGATACGTTGTCCGTTTATGAGGCGGTTGATAGTGGTTGCCCTGGTATTGATGCTGACCAAATGTATGAAATACTGGAAGCAGCAGGAGAAGACCTCGGGGATGATGAAGAGGAAGATTATATTTATCATTTCCCCGATGGTAACGCTTCTATTGCCAGAGCATTAGTACGACAACTGATTCCTGGTGTGGCAAGTGGTAAAACCATGGAAGATCTAGTGACAACCAGGTTCCATTATGATCGTTTGGATAGGCCTAGTTCATTAGTCAGGCTGCGGTTGAATAGTACGGTTTATAATGTTAAGCGTGAAGCTAATGGTGTCACTGTTTCTTATGTGAATAACAATAAAGCCTTTGAAGTTAAAAGTAAGCACTGTGTGATGGCTTGCTACAATATGATGATTCCTCATTTAGTGCCGCAGTTACCTAAAGCACAAAAAGAGGCTTTGTCTGAATTAGTCAAAATGCCATTGATTTATAGTACTGTATTATTAAAAAATTGGCAGGCAGTACAAAAACAGGGGCTTGCTGTCGCTTACTGTCCAGGTAATTTTCACACAATTGTTCAGGTGGATTACCCTGTTGATATTGGTAGCTATCGCCATAGTGCTACTCCTGATATGCCTATGAGTTTAACAATGATTGCTGTACCGATGGGAAAAGTGGGGCAGCCTGTTAAAGAGCAATTCAAAGCGGGCAGGAGAGAGTTGTTGCGTATCACTTATGCTCAGTTTGAAAAAGAAATTAAAGATCATTTAAATGGGATGTTAGGCCCTGCTGGGTTTGATGCTGATCGGGATATTGAAGCTATTACCATTAATCGTTGGGGGCATGGATATTCTTATTATTACTCTGATTTAAACGAGGGTGATGATTTTGAAGAAAATGGCCCGCATATAAAAGGGCGTAAGCCTTTTGGTCCAATTACCATTGCAAATGCTGATTCGGGTGGGGATGCTTATACTGATATTGCGATTGATCAGGCGCACCGTGCGGTAGGTGAGCTGTTTATTAAATAGAAAAGGGCGATAAACGCCCTTTTCTATTATTGCTTTGTTACTTTGTACTTATTGTCATATTTATTACTCAGTACTCTTTAGCAACATAGTCTTAGTTAGAGGCAGTTTTTTGTCCGAGTTTGCTTCCCATTAATACATCAGTGTCTGCCGTCAAGCTTTCTTCCCAATTAATGGCATCCTTACCAAATAAAACAATAGCCGTAGAGCCTAATTTAAAACGGCCCATTTCATCGCCTTTAGCTAATTTAATTGGTTGTCTGGCGGCTTCAGTATAATCAGTTTGCTTCAACTGGCGTCTAGGAGGAGTAACTAATCCTGCCCAAGTCGTTTCGATACTGGCAACAATCATTGCTCCCACCATAATTACTGCCATCGGACCAATATTGGTATCGAAAATACAAACCACTCTCTCATTACGGGCGAATAAACCAGGTAGGTGTTCAGTCGTAGTTTGATTTACGGAGAATAACCGGCCAGGTACATAAATCATCGAGCGCAGTGTACCGCCATAGGGCATATGAACACGATGGTAGTCTTTGGGTGATAAATAAACGGTTGCAAAAGAACCATCATTAAACTCTTGAGCTAGCTTGACATCTCCGCCGACTAGCTCTGTAAGGCTATAGTCATGGCCTTTTGCTTGGAATATACGGCCATATTCTATTTTACCTAGTTGGCTAATAGCACCATCAGCAGGGCTGACAATAATACTTTCATCAGCTGGAATAGGGCGAGCACCAGCTTTGAGGGGGCGAGTAAAGAAGTCGTTGAAATGCGCAAATGACTCAGGGTTTTCATTTTCAGCCAAGCCCATATCAACCTGGTAGCGCTTGATAAACCATTTTATAAAAGCGTTTTTAAACCAGCCACAACGGCATTCAGCTACCCAATGCGCAGCTCGGGATATACAATGATGTGGCATTAAGTGCTGCAATTTAACAAAAAATGGAGTCTTCACACACTACCTCTTAAAACAAGCAATAAATAGCAAAATATTCAGAATTCTACTTCTCAATGGGAGTATCTGCCAGGTTGCCCCATTCTGACCAAGAGCCATCATAGGCCTTGATATTTTTAAAGCCCAAAGACTTTGCCACTAAATAGGTAAAACCTGAGCGATGATGGCTTTGGCAATGAGTCACTATGGTTTTGTCTGCTGTAATACCACAATCTGCTAGTAGCTTTTGAATATCATCACGTATTTTTAAATGATTCTGCTGATCCATACCGCGAGTCCACTCAAAGTTGATAGCCCCTGGTATATGGCCGCCGCGCTGAGCTAATACTTTAATGCCTTGGTACTCTGCTGGTGAGCGAGCATCCCAAACCACAAAATCAGGGGTATTTAACAGGCTTTTTATATAGTCGACATCAGCAATTGGGGTGGTATCAATGGTTACAGATATTTGGGTTGGTTGTGGCTGGGGAGGTATTTCAGCCGTCACTGGTAAGCCATGGCCCAACCAGGCATGCAAGCCGCCATTTAAATAGGAGTACTGTTGATGGCCAATAACATCGAGGGTCCAGATAAAGCGGCCAGCCCAACCGCCACCTTCATCATCATAAACAACCACATGCTGATCACCCGTGAAGCCAATACTGCTTAACAATTGCTCAATCTGGGCTTTGGGTGGCAACTTACCAGGTGCGGGTGGCTGTCCTGACATTAGCTGCTGTGGCGTAATATGATGAGCGCCAGGCAAATGTTGTTGTAGGTAGATCTCTTGACGAGACAGGTCAACTAACAGTATGTCTGGGTTTGACAGCAGAGGTAGCAGTTCTTCTGGCTCTAATAGTAAAGGCAATTGTGATGGCTGTGTCATATTGGGTCATCGCTATCAGTTGGTTTTAAGGGGATTGTAATGGATCGATACAATGGCTACCACTCATGATGTGTATACAAAATAAGAGGTTTTGAAGTCTATTGCCCCAGGTTTTCTATGCAAGGCTAAATAGAGCTTGGTATGTTTTACTATTTGGTTACGTATTACTACTAATTGAGATTGATGCTATTGAGGCCTATAAATTAATTACAAACAATTTATAACCTTTACCCATGGTTTTGGGGTAAGTCATGAAAAGTCTCAAATACAACAGCTATATACAATATCTTTTAAGCTTTTTGCTTATCAGCGCTATTGCTGTTGGTTTGATTTCAAATCAGAAGTTGGTCGTCGTTGATGTAGAAATCAGCAACGTTGAATTATTTGCTATTGAAGATAGTGAAAGCGATGGCCTGGATTTGAGTGTTTCTCAAAAAACATTCCTGACTCCCCACTTAATTAATCAAGAGTTTCCTTATTCAAAACCTGCTTATCCTTTTTCTCAGTATAGAAAACATTTAGAAGCTAGAGCCCCTCCAGTATAAAAACTATCATCGTAGATAATTCATCTTCCTAAAACGTATAGATAAATTTTAAAATTATAATTGAGGGTATTAAAATGACTAGCTTCAATGAACTTCCTGTGGTTATGAAAAATGAATTTAAAGTTAATAAAGCAGCCGTCATGACCAAACGGCTCCGTTTCGAGAGCCCTGCTGAAGAAGCTTTATTACGGTTTGTACAGCTTGAAGCCCATGTAATGGAAGCAGAAACCAATATTAATACAGCCTTATTGATCATGCATAACAGCCATGATTGTCTCAAGTTTGTGGTTAATAATGATGATGAAATTCTCGGTATTGTTACTACTGCAGATTTGGAAGGACGTAAAGTGCTGGCTATTGCCAATAAAATGGATAAACAACGGCAGGAGCTAACAGTAAAAGACATCATGGTACCCATTGAATATCTGGGTACTTTAAAATACTCTGATATTTGCCATGCTAAAGTAGGGGATCTAGTGAAAACCTTACAGCAACAAGGCGCACAGCACTTATTAGTAATTGCAGGAGATGCCATGATAGGCGTGGTATCCTCTGCTTATCTATCTAGAGTCACTGACACTGCTTTAAATATCCAAGAAAAAGCTCAAAATTTTTCTGATATTTTTAATGTGGTACATAACCATCAAGCGCTTTAGGTTGTGTAGCTGAGCTGAATGTAAAGAATGTAAAAAGGGAGCCTTTGCTCCCTTTTTACATTCTGGGTTATCCTTCTAATTATTGCCTTCTATTACAAAACGCTGTAGTTTACTTGAAGCTAGATTAGATAAATAGTTGGGATATGTAATTCTCACAACTTTATTATGAGGGGCTGGGCAATGGATATACAACTGATTATCGTCTATACTATGGTGTCTTTTTTTTATATTATTAGCCCAGGGCCAGCCGTATTTCTAGCCATTACCAATGGCGTCACTACCAATCTAAATACTGTTGCCATTTCCTCTGCCGGCAATGTGTTAGGTTTATTATTGCTTTCCACCGTTTCTATGCTGGGCCTCGGTGCATTACTACTCAGTTCTGCTCTGTTGTTTAGTACGGTCAAAATTGTTGGTGCAGCTTATTTGATTTATTTGGGTGTAAAACAATTTCTTATCGCACGATCCATTAGAGTATTAAATACTCCAGAAGCTTTACCTAAACGCAGTGCATTGTCTTACTTTACTGAAAGCTTTATTGTTGCTGCTACAAACCCTAAACCAATTTTATTTTTTGTTGCACTATTTCCTCAGTTCTTAAATGTGCAACATGCCCTATTACCACAGTTTTTAGTACTCACAGGCATCTTTATGCTGCTGTCATTTATCAGTCTTTTAAGTTATGGGTTTATCTCAAAATCGGCCAAGGGGTTATTAGCAAAGCGTGTATTTATGCAGTGGTTTCATCGTATCACTGGTGGCTTATTCATTATGATGGGGCTTTCGTTACTGAAACTCAAAAATAGTCAAGCCTAGGCCTTATTTAAATAACAGGTCGATACAAACAACGATTTCCTGACTTATAATTTTATATTCCTTAACAGAGGGGACAGGTTCCCCTTCTTAAGCTGTAGTTATATCCATTCTTACTCTGTTTTTTTGAGATCTATTGACTGGCTGGCTCGACTCTTTTGGACTGAATATCCCCAAATAGGCGTAAGTGATTCTAATAATAGGTGATAGCCAGCAGGCAAAAGCCAATGGCATATATAATAAGTTCTCTAAATTATCAGCAGTGATTCCTAGCCTCAGGGCTGTAATAACAACTGCACCACCAGCATTCCAAGGAATTAAAGGGGAAATAAGGGTACCACCTTCTTCTATAGCACGAGATAAGTTTAATTTAGAATAGCCGATCTTTTTATAGGCAGGAGCAAACATTCGACCCGGTAATGCTATTGATAATATACCGCCCCGATTTAGTAATTGATCGACAGCCACGATGCTGGCTTTAATTGAGTAGCCATTTTGTAAATTGAAGGTAGCCCAGCTTTGACTACCTTAACGATAGCGCTTTCAAGCCTTAACCAGCTGATACCTAAATATTTGCCTGTCATACCTGTGACGATAATCCCTATTATGAGCGGTATATGGGGAGTAAAGTCACCAAAATAAAGAATCTGACAACACATCAGGAGCAGAGTAATAGCGATAGGGAGAGTGGCAATAATAAAGCTGGGTTCTTTTTTACTGGCTAGGTGAGTCATTATTCTTTAGGTCATTCCGTAACGAAAATGACCATACCCTAACAACTCCTCAAAGTGTTAGGGTATTGAATACGACCAGTAAAAGGAGAGATACGACAAATATAGGATAGACTAAGGTGCCATCACATCAGTATTTGCACCAGGTGAGTAATCTTTTGCTTCAAACATCACTGCGCGTTGATCATCAAACTCTTTAAAAGCTTGATATTGCTCTTTGCTCATGGGTATTTCAGCTAGCGCTTGCCAGGCAAGTTCTCGTACAGCCCAATCTTCTTCATTATCTTGCAGGGTGCTGATGAGGGCGCTGGTAGCTGACTCATTAACAAATCGTGATCGTGCTAAGGCGAATGCAGCACCAGCACGTACATCCACAGAGTTATCGCTTAAAGCTGTTACTACCGGTTGGAGTTGGTCTGTGCTAGAGGCCCAGTCGGCAATAGCTATTAAGGATCGCCTTCTTAACTCGGGGTTTGGGTGCTGACTTAATGATTGAAAGCTATCCATTATTAGTTGGGAATCATCGGGGCTGGTAGGGTGTTTTTGCATTGCAAAGATAGCCGCACCTAATACTTCGGGATCAGTTTCACTATTAATAACATTGAGAATTTTATCTCGCTGCTTTTCCTGGAAGATCCCCAGGCGGCTCATTAATTCTAAGCCAGCGACTTTTTCAGATTTAACTGTGCTGCCAGTTAGTTCTAAAGATAATTCTTCTACTTCAGGGTCTTGGATGGTGCCAAGTAATACACCAAGCATTTGTCCTGGTATTTCGTTTAGGTTAGAGCGGAATTTGGCAATTGCCCACTTTAATGCTGCTGGGTTTTGTTGTATTTCTTGTAAAAGCTTTGCTTCTAATTGTTGTTGCAGCCCTTCAGCAAAAGGTGTTGGGTGTCCAGCTAGCGACTCTAATTTTGCAAATAAATCAATAATTACCTGTTCTGGACGAGCTTTTACAACTTCACTGCTCTTTCCTGGTTCATTTTGTTGGCTAGCAGCTTCTTCATCAACAGCTAATTCTTGATTTTCTGGTTTAGGTGAAGCTGTAAATGGACTGTCTTGAACAACGGGTTTTTCTTGAGAAGGTGATTCAGTTGCAGCAATCTGAGTATCTGTTGCAACTGTATTATATTGCCCAAGTGAGTAGCCAATAGCACCGCTGATCAGGCTAGAAATACAAATACTGATAGCAAGCTGTTTTTTTAGTTTCTGCTCGGTTTGGTTGATGAGTCCTGTAACGTCCATATCTATCACTTAATACGTAGGTGAAAGTGATCATGATGATTAGGCCAGCACATCACATAGGCTACACCTGTAGTACCAGGTTTTTTACGGCAATCGCCGTAGCGCTTGCCATTGTGTGAAGGCAGCATGCTAAAAACTTTGTTGTCATTAAAGAAAATTAAATCAACTTCAAAGTATTTTTTGAGATAGGTTTTTATATATTCTAGATTTCTTTTGCTGGAGTAGTGTTTTTGATAAATTGTCGTGCCTTTGGCTGCACCATCTTTGCGAATAAGTCGGATATCAACATCCTCTCCACGTTGGTGGCTGACATGGCCTGACATTCGGCCACCTTGCTTAAGAGAAAGGTCGCCTATGCCAATTTTGCCCCAGTTAGGATGATCGCGATGCCAGGCTAAAGAAGATTTTTGTAAGCCATAGACTAAGCGAGGTAATCCCCAGGAACGGTTGGCTGGCTTAGTTGAATAAAAGCCTTTTCCTTTGGCTGGAAGCTGAATAAAGCCTGCATTGGATTTTGGCGCTCGGGGGGGGTTGGGGTTGTTGAGGAACTTGCCATAAATCCAGCGATGACTGCCTCCAAAGTAAATTTTGTCCCAGCCTCCCCGCGTTTCTGCAATAGCCCATTCTGCATTATTAGAGGTTTGGCCAATAGTTCGATAGTGAGTACCAGGGCCACTTCTGACATTTAACGATCCCACTTTAACTTTTTTGGACTTTTTGCTTGTACGGCTGACATAACGGCTGCTTACCCAACCCGTGCGACTATCAAACCAGATTCTTCTCCAGCCACTTTGGCTAGCAATGCTTACATAAACCTGGCCCACAGAAACAGTGCCTATGACACTGGCTTGGGTATTAGGAGCAGCTCTTACATTAAGCCGGTCGACTTCAATACGAACTGTTTGGCTGGCAATGGCAGAACTACTGAACATATTGCCCACCAGACAAAGCAAGAGACTACACCACTGGTATAGCTTTGTTCTGTTTGATTGGGACATTCAATAGCTCCTCTGGTTATTGGTATAAAAGTTAATTGCTACTAAACCTGTTAATAGAAAATCAGTTATTAATTGAAAAGAGTCACAAAAATAGTTAGTTGTATGTCAAACTTATTTATATAAAGCGCTATTAAATATAAGGCTTTATTGATTTAGCTGATTGCAGATTACTTTTTTATTTACCTAATAAACTGCTGTCAGGTCATATACGATGTTTAATTAAAATACTCACGTGATTTTTTTTAGCAAGCATTAGAGGCGTAATACTTTGAATGATTCCAAGAATTTGGTTAGCTTTATATTCTTCTTCGCGTGTATTTATTTTGTTGATGTAAAACTGATCAAATTTTTAAAAGAGTGTTGATGTGCTCTCTTTTATTTGTGGTGCAGTTCTTATTTTTGGGGGAGGTAAAATATATTCCAAATTAACTGTCTAGGCTAAGGGCTTAATAAAGCTGACTAAAAAAGGCTGGTTAGTAAAGAGTGGATAAACTTATTTTGCGTTAGTGACAGTAGCCAATATTAAAATAACTGAATGGATAGTTAATGTTGGTTTTATCAGTGTTGATTTGTCAGTGAAATTTACAGAGATTTTTATGTGTTAAGCTTTATGTGACATGACTGAGGCCTAAGGAAATATTTGGCCTAACGCCGCTTTTTGCTTTGCGCCATTGATAGCAGTGTTATACGGCTAGCGTTTCCTAAAGCTTGTAAATATCTGAAGTCAGCCACTTTAAATAAGCTATTAGAGTAGGGCATATCTACATATAGCATTCCAATTGCTTTTCTTGGCATGGTGAGGGTTTGTAGCATGAAGTGGTCATGTTCAACTGCCTTTTTAAATGAGCCGGGTATTTTAGCCCAAGTATCGGGTTGTTCTTTACCTTTAACCCAAATAGTTTGTTGTTTTTTTAGTAAGTCATTAAAAAAAGGAGCAGTTGCTAGAACTATTTCAAATTGTACTTTTTCTGTTTTGGGGTGGCAGCGATAGCTTTTTAGCCGGGTTCTTTCTTTATTGGTTAAGGCAATAATTAACCGTTCATAGGCTAAACCCTCTATGATTGCTTCCGTTAAGATATCAATTAGAGATGCTAGTGTTGGATATCTTTCTGGTTGCTCCTTTAGATTTTCAACAATTTGCTCAAAGTGAGCTATATCCCCCTGCTTTTCAGCAATGCTTTGTGGTGTGACAGGTGCAGGTATAGGTTTAATCGCAGGCGTTGTGGGCTTAGCTTCTTTGGTTTGAGAAGGGCTGGTAGGCGAGGGCTTTTTCTGGGGCCTAGTTAATTTAGGTTCATGGTAAAGAACTTCACTATTAACCAGCCCTACTGCAGGTGCAGGTCCATAGCCATAAGTTAGTTTGTGGGAAAGGTTAACAGCTTCTTGATGGATTGTTTGTGTGGTTTTATCCCAGCCTTTATTAAGTAGCGCTGCCATTAGACCACTGAGCCGGCTGCTATTTATACTAAACCAGCTATAGCGACTGCATTGAGCTAGGGCATTTGCCCAAAATATAAATGCAGCGGGAGTACCCAGTAACAATCTAAACTGTGGGTCTTGCTCCTTTTTGTCTTGAAAGCGTCGTTCAGCCCTCTCACTGGCGTGGGTATAACCATGCTCTGGTTTTTGCCTGCCAAATCGGCTCATGGCAATCCAGCTGCTGGGCTTGGTTGCTCGAAGTTGCTCCCACGCATGGTGGCTAATACAAGGTAGTGACCAGTAGTCATCTAAGGCTAACTGCAGGGTTGAAATAGTACAGCCTAATATTTGACGCTCTATTGCCTGCGCATGCTTACCGCCACTCTGCTGGATGAGCTGCATTTGTGTAGGGGTTTGTAAAGCCAGTGCCCAGCGGGTGACATTAAAAAAAAGTGCTGACCAGAAAACTTCTTCACTGGTTTTACGGGTTTTTTGCTTGAACCAGTATTGGGCTTGATGGGCGGCGTGAATGCTATTGCTTACTTCTTTTGTAAGGCAATTGGTTTTTGGATTGTCACTGAGTGGATTGAAAGTCCTAACTGAATTGATAAACACTTTAATAGCATCTACACCGAGCATTGCCATAGCATGCTCAAGGCTTTTTACCCGAATGTCATGAGTAGTTTCACGGCTTTTATTTGCTTGATGAAACATATGGAAAGCGGTCAACGGGCAATGCCTGATAATAGCTGCCAGTGGAGGTAGGGTATTATTTTCAGTGATAGCTTCTGATAGCGCAGCTTGGGTGGTTGTTGGAATTGGTAACGTCTGTTTTTTTAATAGCTGCTGCCATGCGGCAACTCCATGCACTGGTTGTGTTGTTTCCATGGTTGAATTTGTCTAAAACAGTCAAATGGCCTTTACTTGATTATAGTCAGTGGTTATTAAGTATTGGTGAATTTTAGCTTTTCTGCTTAAACATTAATGACAATAGAGTGAAACACAACCGGAGCTGTGTAAACCCCGCTATCCTGACTATTAAATGCTGTATTTAGAAAATATTGTCATGATTATCAACTTGTCATCAGGTGGAGTTTGTTTAACCTTGGAGCTTAAGCGAAGATGTTTAAGATCATAGGTATTTTGACAGTTATTGGTAGCGTGCTAGGTGGCTATGTCCTGGCAAAAGGAGAGCTGTTAGCTATTTGGCAACCTCTTGAGCTATTAATTATTTGTGGGGCTGCGTTAGGCGCTTTTTTTATTGCTAATCCCCTTTCTACATTTGCTGATGTAGTGAAGCAAATTCCTACTGTTTTATTTGGTTCAAAATTTAATAATGCCTTTTTTATGGATTTATTGGGTTTATTATATGAACTTTTAAATAAAAGTCGTCGTGATGGCATGATGGCAATTGAAGCTGATTTGGAAGACCCTGCTGGCAGTGCCATCTTTTCCCGCTATCCCGTTATTTTACGTGATCATCACTTGACCGAGTTTATTGCTGACTACTTACGGTTGATGTCGTCTGGCAATATGGCACCGCATGAGCTGGAAAGTCTGTTTGATATGGAAATAGAAACCCGAGCTGAAGAACTGGAGCACCCCTATCATGCAGTCACTAAAGTAGCTGACGGTTTACCAGGGTTTGGGATTGTGGCTGCAGTATTAGGCATTGTCATTACTATGAAAGATCTGGGTGGGCCTGCTGAAGAGCTGGGTGCTCATGTTGCCGCAGCACTGGTTGGGACTTTTTTAGGGATTTTATTTGCCTATGGTTTTGTAGGCCCTATGGCTCAGGCAATGGAACATAATGTACAGGAAGAACTCAATGCATATGAGTGTGTGAAAGCATGTTTGGTGGCATCTCTAGGAGGAATGCCGCCAGCATTATCAGTCGAATTTGGCCGTAAGGCACTCTATGCACACTCTCGCCCATCCTTCGTTGAATTGGAGCAGCATATTAGATCACGGTAGTTATGGAACGTGAAGAATCAATAGTCATCAAGCGGTATAAAAAAGGGGGGCATGGCCATCATGGAGGCTCATGGAAGATTGCATTTGCTGATTTCGCTACAGCAATGATGGCGTTTTTTCTGGTCCTCTGGTTGATATCCCAATCCACAGAAGAGCAAAAAGTTATAATTGCGGGCTACTTTCAAGACCCTTCAGGCCAAAGCGACAAAGCCAGCCCCTATGCAATTGATTTAGGTGGTAGTCCAATGGTTGCCAATCAAGCTGGTATTGGCTCACCAAAAGAATACAAAAAACAGCAAGATAAGATGGATGAGCTAACCGAGGTGGGTGCCAAGACCACTATGGCTGAACAAATGGAAAAGCAACGACTGGAGTCTTTGCTGACGGAGCTAAAGAAAAAAGTAAAAGAAAATCCCGTATTAAGGAAGTTTAAAGATCAATTGATTATGGATGTTACACCAAATGGCTTGCGCATTCAGATTGTTGATGCAGATAAAAAGCCTATGTTTGCTAGTGGTAGTGCTGAGTTAAAATTTTACTTTGAAGATATTTTATTAGAGCTGGCCCCCATGGTGGCTTCAGTGCCCAATAAAATAAGCATCAGTGGCCATACAGATGCTACTCCATTTGGCACCCGGGATGATTATGGCAACTGGGAGCTCTCTGCTGACAGGGCTAATACTGCACGGAGAACCTTGTTATTTGGAGGTGTAAAAAAACAGCAAATAGCACAAGTGGTAGGGCTGGGAGACTCCGTATTATTTGATGTTAAAAAACCGAAGAGTCCGGTTAACCGCCGAATTGATATTTTAATTTTAAGCAAGCAAGCCGAATTGAATTTATCGGGAGTATCGGGCAAATCCAAAGCTGTGGAGAAAGAGTCTGCTAACCCGCAACAACCATTACTAGAACGTAAACAGCTAAATATCTTTGATGCTCAAGATAAAGCTAAGTTAAATCAGCCATAAGTTCTAGCAAGCGGGTGTGCTGAAGGGAGATGTTAGTAGCTATTGTTATCCTCTAAAGACTGGGCGATGTGCTTGAAGCTGGCCACTCGGTCTGGATGAATTTTTCCATCTTTTACCGCTTGGCGTAAAGCGCAGCCAGGTTCTTGTTCATGTTGGCAGTTGCGAAATTTGCACAGACCGAGCACTTCCCTAAACTCTTTAAAACCCTGCGCTAAAGTAAAACGGTCCATTGACCAAAGGGCGAACTCACGAATGCCTGGTGAGTCAATCAGCTTACCGCCAGTAGGGAAGTGAAATAGGGTTGCGGCTGTTGTGGTATGGGTGCCTTTTCCAGAGACCGCTGATAAGTCACCTACTTTGGCTTCGACATCAGGTAGCAGCATGTTAACTAAAGATGACTTGCCAACCCCAGACTGGCCAACAAATACACTAGTGTGGGCATCAAGTAGAGTAGTGAGCTGATCCAGGCCGTGCTCAAGGGTAGTAGAAGCTTGCAATACCTGGTAGCCAATATCGCTGTAAATCTTTAGCATTTCTGCCAGTGGTGCTTCAAGCTCAGGTTCAGTAGTTAGTAAGTCAGTTTTGTTGAGCAGGATAACAGGCTCTATATCAGTCAGCTCAGCAGCAACCAAGTAGCGGTCAATTAAATTTGCATAAGGTGTGGGCCGCGGAGCCACTACAATCACGATATAATCTATATTGGCAGCTACGGGTTTTAATTGGCCTCGACTATCAGGACGAGACAGGAGAGACTTCCTTGGCAGGCTGGCAACAACTACTCCAGTAAAGTCGGCACCAGCACGCCAAACAATCTGGTCACCAGTTACTAAGGCGGGTAGGTTGGCTCGAATATGACAGCGATAGCGAGCACCAGGCTGATTTAATGGCTCAACATCAATTTGAGTGCCATAGTGGGTAGTAATAAGCCCATGCTGTTCAGGGCCAAGTTTGCCTGAAGTCAGTTGCTGCTCAAACGAGTCGCCTTTTTTTTCGGCTCGCTTGGCTCGCTCTTGTTGGATTTTTTCAATTCGCCAAGCTTGGCGGCGGTTTAGGCGGCGTTTACTCATAAAAGTGGTATTTCATAATTCCAAACAGTTTGCTAGAAGCCATTAATCGGCATTATCATTGGGCGAAAATTGTGAATCAATACTATCACTATGTATTAAGGCGCGTTTAAATTAAATGTAAGCCGCTTTATCCGATTAAGGATGCGTTGATGTCGAAAGCTGAAAACCTGATCTGGATTGACCTTGAAATGACAGGGCTAGACCCTGAACAGCACCGGATTATAGAGATTGCTACTATCGTAACAGATCGGGATTTAGAAGTGATTGCTGAAGGCCCTGTATTTGCTGTTCATCAGCCAGAAGAGCATATGCTAGCTATGGATGAGTGGTGTACCACGACGCATGGGCAAACTGGGCTTACTGAACGAGTAAAAAATAGCAATATCGATGAAGCGCATGCAGAAAAGCTCACTATTGAGTTTTTACAGCAATATGTTGATGCTGGGGTATCACCGATGTGTGGTAATACTATTGGTCAGGATCGGCGCTTTTTGGTTAGGTACATGCCTAAGCTGGAAAAATTCTTTCATTATCGCAGTATTGATGTCAGCACTCTCAAAGAACTTGCTCAACGCTGGACCCCAGAAATTCTGAAGCACATCAATAAGAAGAACTCTCACCTAGCCTTAGAAGATATTCGCGAATCAATTGAAGAGCTTCGCTATTATCGAGAGCACTTTATTCGCTTAGATGCCAAGTCAAAAGAGCATAGCTAGTTTCCATTTTCTTGTGTCAGAGGGCTGGGTTTAACATGCTGTGCGAGAGCCCATTCTATGTGTTCTCTGACCAGCTCAGAAGCGTCTGCCAAGCGGCTTTTCAGAGCCTCTATCACGGCTGTTGAGGTAGGCGCATTGCCAAGGCCAACCGCTAAGTTTCGAAGCCAGCCTTGATACCCTGAACGACGGATAGGCGAACCTGCAGTACGACTTAGAAACTCTTCTTCAGTCCATAAAAACAGTTCTACTAAAGATGAGCTATCCAGTTTATGACGGGGCAAAAAATCTGTTTCCTGGGTGGGCTTGGCAAACCGATTCCATGGGCAAACCAGCTGACAGTCATCACAGCCAAACACTCTGTTACCCATTTTGCTTCTAAGCTCAACAGGAATCGAGCCCTTCAGTTCAATAGTCAGGTAAGAAATACAGCGCCTGGCGTCCAGCTGATAAGGGCCAACAAAAGCATTAGTTGGACAAATATCCAGGCAGGCTGTGCATCGACCGCAATGATCTTTGTTGGTGGGAGGATCAACAGGTAATGGTAAGTCAGTAAATAGCTCACCCAAGAAAAACCAGGAGCCTGCTTTCCGATTAAGTACTAGTGTATTTTTGCCAATCCAGCCTAAACCTGCTTGTTCGGCAATGGCTTTTTCTAAAACAGGGGCACTGTCGACAAAGGCTCGATAGCCGAACTCGCCAACAGCCTCGGTGATTCTGGTCGCCAGTTTGGCTAAGCGCTTGCGAATAACTTTATGGTAGTCACGCCCAAGCGCATAGCGAGAAATGTAAGCCTGGCTGGGGTCATCTAGCATTCGAACAGCTTCCGTATCACCAGGTAAGTAGTCCATTCTGGCGCTAATCACCGTTAATGTGCCAGGCACAAGCTCTGCAGGGCGACTGCGTTTAGTACCGTGAGCTGCCATATAGTCTAACTCACCATGATATCCAGCAGCCAGCCAATCGTTTAAGTACTGCTCGTGGGGGCCAAGATTAATGCTACTGATACCAATTGCTTGAAAGCCGAGCTCTCTTCCCCAGTGTTTTATATCGGTTACAAGTGAATTCAGCTTAGTTTCAGGTAACTGCTTCATGATAGGAGAGGGATCTGGCTACGACTATTGGGAACTTGAATAGTTGGCTATTGGTCGAACTAATATTTCTACATGCTGGTATTGGTATGCCAGCAGCAGACAGACTACGCAAAAACTAGCTTTCATTGGTGACAGAAGATAGCTGACGTATAATTGCTAAATACATTTAATTTCAACATTCATTTCAGTTTCAGAAAATGTAATTTCAAAGTGCATTTTCAAAGCTTATTGGAGGATCAACACCAACAACGCTTATGGCCAACAGTTTATCACATGCACTTTATACTGCCGAACAAGTTCGGCAGCTAGATCATAATGCGATTCAACACCAGGGTATACCTGGCTATGCCTTAATGGAACTTGCTGGTAAAGCTGCTTTTCAATTACTCCTGCGATGTTGTCAGCAATGGTTTGGTACAGATGCTTACCAACTACAGGTGTTGTGTGGTTCAGGTAATAATGCGGGTGATGGCTATATTGTTGCTGGTTTAGCAGGGCAAAAAGGTATTGACGTTAAAGTCGTGGCTGTAGGTGATCCTGATAAGCTCAAAGGGGATGCTCTGACTGCATACCAGTGGTGTCAGGAACAGTCGGTGCCAATAATCCCCTGGCAAACAGATCTACAGCTAACTGCTGATGTGTTTGTGGATGCATTACTGGGCACAGGATTAAAAGGCCCAGTTAGAGAAACCTATGCTCATGTTATTGAACAGCTTAATAATACCTACAAGCCAGTTATTGCGGTTGATATTCCCTCTGGCCTGTGTGCAGATACAGGTGCTGAATTAGGAGTAGCGGTTAAAGCAAGCCACACCATCACTTTTATTGGGCGTAAGCAGGGCCTCTATACCCATCAAGGACGGGAGCTGGCGGGCGACGTTCACTTTGCTGGTTTAGCTGTGCCTGAGATGGTCTATCATACGACGCCTTGTAGTAGCTACTTGCTTGACCCCAGCCACTTCGTGAGTGCTTTACCAAGGCGCCACAAAAACAGCCATAAAAAGGAGTTTGGCCACTTGGTGCTGATTGGTGGTGATCATGGTATGGGGGGGGCTATTACCATGGCAGCTGAAACAGCCTTGCATGCAGGTGTTGGGCTGGTTTCAGTAGTGACTCGCCCTGCTCATGTTGGTGGTTTACAGGCGCGCTGTCCAGAAATCATGACAGTCGGTTGTGACAATCCTGACCAAATCCCCCGATTACTGATTGAGAAAACAACGCTTGTTATTGGGCCTGGGCTAGGCCAGAGTCCCTGGTCACGGCAGTGCTTATTGGCAGCCATTAATTCAGGCTTACCCTTGGTAATCGATGCAGATGGGTTGAATTTACTTGCAATGGAGCCAACTTTGCTGGAGCACAAGCAAAGCGACTGGTTATTGACACCCCATCCGGGTGAGGCAGCGCGGATGCTAGGAGTATCTACCCAGCAGATACAAAAAAACCGCTTTGCCTCAGTGGAGCAGCTAGCCAACCAATACCAAAGTACGGTTGTACTGAAAGGTGCAGGCAGCTTGGTCTGCACCAAAGGGCTGATTCAGTTGGCTAATGTAGGTAACCCTGGGATGGCTGTAGGGGGAATGGGAGATGTGTTAAGTGGTTTACTTGGTGCGTTGTTAGCGCAAGGAATGACGACAGCTAAAGCTGCAGGGCTAGGTACTTGGTTGCATAGCCGTAGCGCTGACCAGCTGGCAGAGATAGTCGGTGGTCATTACGGGTTGAAGCCAACAGAGCTGATTCCCTTGATTAGAAAGCAGATAAACCAGATCGCAGTGAAGAGTAAGTATGGTTGAAGATATTACATTTTTGCTGGCAAATGAGGCTGCAACGGTTGATTTTGGTAAGCAGCTTGCATTAGCCGCAGGTGGTAAAGGAATTTTTTATTTAGAAGGTAATTTAGGGGCTGGAAAAACTACATTGTGTCGAGGTGTGCTGCAAGCACTAGGCCATCAAGGTTCAGTAAAAAGCCCTACCTATACCTTGGTTGAGCCTTATGAACTAGCCAGCTATAAGGTTTACCACTTTGACTTATATCGATTAGGAGAACCCGAAGAGCTGGAGTTCTTAGGGGTAAGAGATTATCTGCTGGATGATAACCTGTGCTTGATTGAGTGGCCAGAAAGAGGAGAAGGCTTTTTACCCGTAGCAGACCTTACGGTGACACTGAGTTATCAAGGTCAAGGGAGGACGGTTAAGCTTGTTGCTCATACAGAAAAGGGTCGGCAGGTTTGTCACAGAATAACGAATAAATGACGACAAGTGCCTTGCAAAACGCTATAGCACATGACATTTTGCACGGCCTCTAACAAATGATCATAAGGAGTCATCAGATAGATGAGACTCAGTTGTCTTTTTGTCTTAATCTGGCTTGGCTTGGGGGTGACAGGCAGCCAAGCCGCAATAGTAGAAGGGGTCCGGGTTTGGCCGGCTCCTGATAATACCCGGCTGGTATTTGACCTGTCAGGCCCTGTTGAGCATAAAGTATTTAAGCTGGATAACCCAGATCGGTTGGTGATTGATCTAGAGTCAGCCAGCCTGAAAACATCGCTTGATAAGTTGAATATAAGTAAAACACCTATTCAGAAAATCCGCTCGGGCCGCCGTAATACCGGAGGCCTTCGAGTGGTGTTGGACTTAAAGCAGCCACTTAAGCCAAAAAGCTTTGTGCTGAAGCCTAATAGTACCTATGGCAATCGCCTAGTTATTGATTTATATGATCAGGTTAAAACCCCTATCAAGTCAGTTGATCATGTAGCTAAAACTACGGCACCTATTGGTCAGCGAGATGTCATTATTGCAATTGATGCTGGTCATGGCGGTGAGGATCCAGGAGCCATTGGCTTTGGTCGGCTGAGAGAAAAAGACGTAGTACTATCGATTGCCAGAAAGTTGGCGTACTTGCTGGAGCAAGAGCCGGGCTTTAAACCGGTATTGCTGCGTAAAGGGGACTATTACATTGGACTAAGACGCAGAACCCAAATGGCTAGAGAAGCCAATGCAGATATGTTTATTTCAGTTCATGCTGATGCGTTTAAAAACCGGCGTGCCCGGGGAGCTTCTGTATTTGCATTATCGCAGAAGGGGGCAACCTCTGAAGCTGCTCGTTGGCTGGCAAGTCGTGAAAATAATGCAGACCTGATTGGTGGGGTCGGTAGTGTCAGCTTGGATGATAAAGATAAAGTCCTAGCGGGGGTGTTGCTGGATCTATCAATGACAGCTAGTTTAACCGCCAGCCTGGATGTAGGTAGCAAGGTGTTAAGGCGCTTGGGAGGCTTTAATCGACTGCATAAACGGCATGTGGAACAAGCCGCTTTTGTGGTGCTGAAGTCACCAGATATTCCTTCTATCTTGGTAGAAACTGGTTTTATTTCGAATCCAGCAGAGTCAAAGAAGCTTGCTAATAAATCGCACCAGCGGCAATTGGCTAGGGCTATTTTTTCAGGCATTAAAGAATATTTTGAAGATCGCCCGCCACCAGGTACACTACTGGCCGCTAGAGTAAGCCGTACGCTTACTCATTATGTCATTCGCAGAGGGGATACCCTTTCTACTATTGCTGCTCGTCACAAAGTGTCTGTTGCTAGTATCCGTCGAGCCAATAAATTGGCAGTCGATGTGATACGTGAAGGACAGGTCCTGCAAATTCCTAACTAACGGCTTGAAATAAAACTAGTCGACTGAACTGACGCTGTATGAAACGAATTCAATTATTAAGTACTCGATTAGCTAACCAGATTGCGGCTGGTGAGGTAGTAGAAAGGCCTGCATCGGTTGCCAAAGAGCTGCTGGAAAACGCCGTTGATGCTGGGGCAACTCGTATTGATATTGAGGTAGAGCAGGGTGGTATCAAACTGCTCAAAGTCCGAGATAATGGTTCAGGTATTGTCAAAGATGATTTGCCGTTGTCGTTAAGCCGTCATGCCACCAGTAAAATTACTGAGCTGGAAGACCTTGAAGCTGTTTCTAGTTTAGGCTTTAGAGGGGAAGCGCTGGCAAGTATCAGCTCGGTTTCTCGGTTGACACTTACCTCAGCAGTTAAAGGGCAATCCAGTGCCTGGCGCGTACAAACTGAAGGGCGTGATATGCAGCCAGTGGTGTCACCTTCTGCTCATCCGGTAGGTACTACGGTTGAAGTTAGGGATTTATTTTTTAATACGCCTGCCAGGCGTAAGTTTCTTAAAACAGAAAAAACTGAATTTGGCCACCTGGAAGAAGTAGTTAAACGACTGGCTTTAAGCCGCTTTGATGTTAATTTTAATTTGCGACATAACCAACGCACTATTCATCAGCTAAAAGCAGCTACTACTCAGCAGGAAAAAGATCGGCGAGTGGCTCAAGCCTGTGGTCCAGATTTTATTGAAAATGCGGTTTGCTTGGATGTTGAGTCGGCAGGTATGAGGCTATGGGGCTGGGTTGGGCTACCTACCTATTCGCGCAGTCAGGCAGATTTGCAGTATTTCTTTGTTAATGGCCGGGTGATTCGTGACAAACTAGTAAGCCATGCAGTGAGGCAGGCTTATCGGGATGTGCTCTATAATGGCCGACATCCAACCTTTGTATTGTACTTGAGCGTTGATCCTGCCACAGTGGATGTCAATGTTCATCCCACCAAGCATGAGGTGCGGTTTCGAGATAGTCGTACTGTTCATAACTTTTTATTCAGCACTTTGCATCATGCCTTAGCAGAGGTTCGTCCTGGTGATCAGCTGTCTTCTGCAACACCTGCTGCTGACAGCCGTTCAACTGTGGTTACAGGTACAGCTGCTACAGGTGCATCTGTAGGAGAGTTTAAAGAGCAAGAACAAATTCGCTTTAATCAACCTGCAGCTAGCCAATCTATTTTTGGTAGTCAGCCTAAGGTGCCAATTCAGCCACCAAACAAGCATCAGGTTGCTGAGCAACTGGCTGGCTATGGCAAGTTGGCAGAAGCAGCTGATGAAATTATTGCAGCCCAGTCTGATGTCGTTGCCTCCTCAGATGAATCCACTGATGAGCATAGTGAGCCAGAAGTGCCGCCACTGGGTTTTGCCTTAGCGCAGCTAAAAGGCATCTATATTTTGGCTGAGAACCAGCATGGCTTAGTGTTGGTAGATATGCATGCGGCTCATGAGCGAATTACCTATGAGCGGATGAAACAGTCATATCAAGCCGAAGGAATTAAGTGTCAACCGGTGCTGGTGCCGGAGTCTGTAGCAGTGAGCCAGCGAGAAGCAGACTGTGCTGAAGAATTTCAAACATTATTTACCAGTCTGGGCTTTGAACTATTAAGAATGGGGCCTGAAACTATAGTAGCTAAAGCGATTCCCACGCTGTTAAAGCAAGCCAATATCAGCCAATTGGTTCGTGATGTGCTGGCTGATTTAATGGAGCATGGTACCAGCGATCGTATACAGGCACATATCAATGAAATTTTGGCGACAATAGCCTGTCATGGTTCAGTGCGTGCTAACCGTAAACTCACTCACCCAGAGATGAATGCATTGCTTCGTGATATGGAGCGAACCGAGCGAAGTGGTCAATGTAATCACGGCCGACCCACCTGGACACAGCTCTCTCTTGCTGAGCTGGATAAACTATTTTTAAGGGGCCGATAACCCTTAAAAAATATTGTGATTAAAGCGTAGTAAGTAGTGAAAGATATTCAAAATAACTTGACCAGTCAGATTAAGCCTCCTGTTATTTTTTTAATGGGGCCGACAGCATCAGGAAAAACTGATTTAGCCATAGAAATTTATAAGCAATTACCCTGTGAGTTGATTAGTGTCGATTCGGCACTGGTATACAAAGGGATGGATATTGGTACGGCAAAGCCAGCACCTGAAATATTAGCTGAGTTCCCTCATCATTTAATTGATATAAAAGACCCTGCTGAGTCTTACTCTGCAGCTGATTTTTGTATTGATGCAATGCAATTAATAGCAGACATTATCGCCAGAAAAAAAACTCCCTTATTGGTAGGGGGTACCATGCTTTATTTTAAAGCCCTTAAAGATGGGCTTGCGGAAATGCCTGCGGCTGATGACGCAATTAGACAACAGATTTCTGTTGAAGCAAGCGAACATGGTTGGACCTATATCCATGCTCAATTAGCAGCTGTTGATCCAGAGTCTGCACAACGGATTCACCCAAATGACCCGCAACGGTTGCAACGGGCGCTGGAGGTGTATAGATGTTCTGGAAAAACCATGACTCAATTTCGACAGGAGCAGCAGCTTCAGCAGCAGTGTTTTCCTTATCGGATCGTTAGTTTGGCTGTTGCGCCTGAAGAGCGCAAAGTCTTGCATCAACGTATTGAAAAGCGTTTTTTACAAATGATTGATCAAGGTTTTTTGGCAGAAGTAAAAGCACTTAAGCAGCGCTCTGACCTCAATCGTAACCTGCCATCAATCCGCTCGGTGGGTTATCGCCAGGCTTGGGATTATCTGGCGGGGGAACTAAGCTATGAAGAGATGATCGAAAAAGGCATTGTTGCTACGCGTCAGCTGGCTAAGCGCCAGTTCACTTGGTTGCGCAGTTGGCCTGAGCTGCATTGGTTTGATAGCCTTGATCAGGATTTACCAGCTCAGGCCTTGAAATTTGTGGAGCAGGCACTTATATAGAGCTTAAGTTTTAATTTTAAGCTATCATATACAGCTAGCTCGGCTATTAACGTTTGCGCTTATCGCTGCTAACACTGGAAATGGTAACAGGTATAGAGGCTTTAACTAGAGCTATTGGCTTTGCTAAAGCAGTTGACCTATACCCGACATAAATGATTTTACACTACGTGTTGGGTATAACTTCTAGGTTTGAAGTTTTATAAGCGGATTATTTTATTTATTAGTAAGCATTTTTTAATTTTTTTTGATATTTAATTAAAGGAGTACAGCAATGTCAAAAGGGCATTCTCTACAAGACCCTTACTTGAACGTGTTGCGCAAAGACCGTATACCTGTTTCCATTTACCTGGTTAATGGTATTAAGCTGCAAGGACAAATTGAGTCTTTTGATCAGTTTGTTATTTTGCTGAAAAACACTGTCAGCCAGATGGTATATAAACATGCTATTTCTACAGTGGTTCCCACCCGTGCAGTCAGACTGCCAATGCAAGGGCAGGAGCAAAGTGGCGAGCCCGGTAATAATTAAGGAGTTTGTCGTTGTTTTTTGAACGCCATCAAGGTGGCGAACAAGCGGTATTGGTACATCCTGAGTTAATCAGTGACCAAGATAGGGAAGACCCCCGTGAGTTTAAAGAGCTGGTTAGCTCTGCGGGGGCGAACCCAGTAGCCTTTCTAACCATCTCCAAGCAACAACCCAACCCGAAATACCTGGTGGGTAGTGGTAAGCTCGAAGAAATTCGCCAGCAGGTTAAAGCCCATAAAGCAGAGCTGGTGATTTTTAATCACGCTTTAAGTCCTTCTCAAGAACGCAATCTGGAAAAAGAATTACAGTGTCGAGTGCTAGACCGTACTGGTCTGATTCTGGATATTTTTGCCCAGCGAGCGCGCACCCATGAAGGTAAATTGCAGGTCGAGCTGGCTCAGCTTCAACATATGAGTACACGCTTGGTAAGAGGTTGGACTCACTTAGAAAGACAAAAAGGTGGGATAGGCTTACGTGGACCTGGTGAAACTCAGTTAGAAACAGACCGGCGCTTGCTTCGTGCACGAATTAAGTCAATTACTAAACGTTTGGAAAAAGTGCGAAAACAGCGTGACCAAGGGCGTCGAGCTCGCAAACGGGCAGAAGTACCAAGTGTCTCCTTTGTAGGATATACCAACGCTGGTAAATCAACGTTATTTAATTATTTAACAGCAGCTGATGTCTATGCTGCTGACCAATTATTTGCGACACTGGACCCAACCCTAAGAAGAATAAAAGTACCAGATTTAGGCTCGGTTGTTTTAGCTGATACTGTGGGCTTTATTCGGCATTTGCCGCATAAGTTGGTAGAGGCTTTTAGGGCAACTCTTGAAGAAACCGTAATGGCTGATCTGTTGGTTCATGTAGTTGATGTTAGTGACCCAAATTATCAAGACAATATTGAGCAGGTGGAAGCTGTTCTAAAAGAAATTGGTGCAAATGAGTTGCCTAGTCTTCAGGTGTACAACAAGATAGACCAATTGTCTGATGTACAGCCACGAGTCGATTATAATGAACAGGGAGTGCCCACCCGGGTTTGGTTGTCTGCTCAACAAGGTAATGGTACTGAGTTATTAGCGAAAGCCATTGCTGAGCATATGGGGGATCAATTAATTCAGCAAACAATTACTTTAACCCCTCAGCAAAGCCGGTTAAGAGCGCAGTTTTATGAGTTGGGAGCAGTACAGTCTGAATCAATAGATGCAGCTGGTAATACACTAGTAAAAATCAGAATGCCAAAACAAGACTACGACAGATTGTTAGGTCGTTCTGGGGTAAAACCAGAAGCTTTATTGTCAGAAGCTCATTAACAAGAGTACAGGTTGAAGGTAGCAACTGTCGCTCTTACAATGCACAGTCGTAGATTTATCCGAATTAACAAGTATCATAGCCATAACAACAACTTTGTTCAGGAGCACCTTCTATATATAACGAGTGTGTTATTGGGAAGTGCGCCTATTAGCTTACTAATCCAACACTGGTGTAATGGAGAAGTTTATGGCCTGGAACGAACCGGGTGGTAACGGAAATGATAAAGATCCCTGGGGCAGCGGGGGGAATCGTGGCAATAACAACCAGGGGCCCCCTGATCTGGATGAAGCCTTCCGTAAATTAAATGAAAAAATTGGCAGTCTGTTTGGTGGTAAAGGCGGTGGTAAAGGAGGCAGATCATCTGGCTCTGCTGCGGGTGGTATTTTCCCTCTCGCTTTTGTTTTGCTTGCCATCTTATATATTTGGAATGCTGCATTTACTGTGGATGAAAAGGAGCAAGTGGTTATCTTGCGGTTTGGTGAATATAAAGAAACCGTGGGGCCTGGCTTGCACTTTTATTTTCCACCCATTGACTCTAAGTATCAGGAAAATGTAACTGAGCTGCGGACTTACAATGTAAGACAGAAGATGCTGACTGAAGACGAAAATATCGTCGAGGTTTCTTTGTCAGTTCAATACAACATTTCTAACCTGAAAAATTATGTGCTGAAAATTGCTGATCCAATCAGTACATTGGAGCAGGCGACTCAAAGTGCCTTGCGTCATGTAGTCGGTACTTCAAAAATGCACTCAGTATTAACAGAAGGCCGTAGCATTATTGCTGCTGATGTAGCAGAAAGACTGCAAGCTTACCTGAATGACTATAATTCTGGGCTTTACATTAGCAAAATCAACGTAGAAAGCACTCAGCCTCCAAGAGAAGTCCAAGCAGCTTTTGATGATGTGATTCGTGCGCGTGAAGACCGTGAGCGAGTACAAAATAAGGCCATCGCTTATCGCAATGCCATTATTCCTCAGGCAAAGGGTAAAAGTAAGCGGATAACAGAAGAGGCTCAAGCCTATAAAGCTGAAATAACGGCGAAGGCCAATGGTGAAACTGCTCGCTTTAAGCAAGTGTTAGTTGAGTATAAAAAAGCACCAGAAATTACCCGTAGTCGGATGTATATAGAAACGATTCAAGATGTACTAGGTGAAACCAATAAAGTGATTGTTGATGTGGAAGGTGGTAATAACCTGATGTATTTACCGCTGGACAAACTGATGGGAGCTAGCTCAAAGGCAACTACCACCCTAACGGGTCAGCCTGTTCTTACTCAGCAAGAGATGGATGCCATAGCTGATAAAGTAGCTGGACAATTACGTAAGCGTACTTCTTCAAATCGAACTGGTGGGAGGGTTGCAAGATGACAGGTAAAAGCTTAGCAACCATTATTATTGCCTTGGTCATTGTCATTATTGGCTGGGAGTCAGCTTACATTGTCAGCGAGCGTGAGCGGGCAGTGGTGTTACGGTTTGGTCAAGTTAAAAACCCAGATGTACCTGCCGGTCTCCATTTCAAAGTGCCCTTTATTGATAAGGTGAAAATCTTTGATGGCCGACTACTAACGTTAGATGCAGCTCAAGAGCGCTTTTTTACTCAGGAAAAAAAGGCGCTAGTAGTAGACTCTTTTGTTAAGTGGCGAATTGCTGATGTGCAACGCTTTTATACTGCAACATCAGGCAATATTGTCCAGGCTAACCGATTACTCTCGCAGCTGATTGAGTCAGGCTTGCGTAACTTAATTGCTCAGTGTGAGCTAAAAGAAGTTGTTTCAGGTAAGCCTAACATTAAGAAGCGTTCTCGCTTTAAATGTGCCAAGGAAACGCTAATACTGGATGACAGTGTAGTTCAGCTTGCTTCAGGCGTTGATGTAGCACAAGCTGCCGCACAAGCACAGCAAAAAGCAGCTAAATCCGTAAATGCTACAGAAGAAGAACCTGCAGACCTACGTGATAGGCTGATTTTCAGCATTAAAAAAAGCTTGAATGAGCAAGTGAAAATTAAAGAAAAATATGGCATTGAAATCGTAGATGTACGCTTTAAGCGCATTGATTTGCCAGAGCAGGTC
The DNA here is from genome assembly GCF_028858535.1 of Spartinivicinus poritis. Taxonomy (NCBI): domain Bacteria; kingdom Pseudomonadati; phylum Pseudomonadota; class Gammaproteobacteria; order Oceanospirillales; family Zooshikellaceae; genus Spartinivicinus; species Spartinivicinus poritis. Next base: position 80,697 of record NZ_JAPMOU010000004.1, on the reverse strand, counting down.
AGTGATTCAGTATATGAAAGGATGATAACTGAACGGGAAAAAGAGGCTCAGGAAATTCGTTCATTTGGTAAGCAAAAAGCAGAAGAAATTCGTGCTGAAGCAGACCGTGAGCGTCGTGAGTTGTTGGCGCAAGCCTATCAGATTGCTGAGCAGTTACGAGGCGAAGGTGATCAGGAGGCAGCTGGTGTCTATGCAGAGGCTTATGGTAGTGACCAAGAGTTTTATAACTTTTACCGCAGCTTACAAGCGTATCGTCAGGCCTTTAACCAGCAAGGCGATATTATGGTATTAAAGCCTGAAAGTGATTTCTTTAAATATTTGAAAGCACCTCATGCAATAACAAATACTTCTAGTGCAGAAATTAATCAATAAACATGGTGGAAGTACTATTGGCAAAGTAGCTGGTTATTTGATCAGCTGCTTGTAATAAGCTGGTTGAAATCGCTTCAATTCTGCTAATAAATCATGTTAGTATCATCCAAACCGGGTTATCACCCGGTTTTTTTATTGCCTAAGGGAAAGCATGAATTTTTGGCACGAGTTATTAGTTGCATTTTGCCTGATGTTGGTTATTGAAGGGATTATTCCTTTCTTATACCCCAGCCGGTGGCGCGACTTAGTGGCAAAACTAGCGACCTTCGATGATCGTCAATTACGACTAGCTGGTTTGGTCAGTATGTTGGTAGGAACTGGCTTGTTATATTTAATTAACTCGTAGCTGGCGGGTAAAGCCCAAAAGATTCTTGTCAGTGTAGATTGTAAGTGTGCACTCCTTAAGCTAAATAGATTGAGAGCTTTTTTTAATTTAAAGAAGCTGAAGTTAAAAAAGCATATAGAGACACTGTCCATAAAAAGGCCGGATATAACATGACAATTGCAGATCGTTGGTTATTGCCGGACGGTATAGATGAAGTGCTACCGCCTGCAGCAATGAAAATTGAGCAGCTAAGGCGGCAGCTACTTGACCTTTATCATTGCTGGGGCTATGACCTGGTTATTCCTCCTCATCTTGAATATCTAGAATCCCTCCAAGCAGGAGCGGGCCATGATCTCGATTTACAAACCTTTAAAATAATCGATCAGCTAACTGGGCGATTATTAGGGCTGCGTGCTGATACTACGCCTTCTGTAGCAAGAATTGATGCCCATACATTAAAGCGTGAAGGCCCAGTCAGGCTCTGTTATGCAGGCAGTGTTTTTCATACTAAGCCTTGTTCATTGGTAGCATCTCGTAGCCCCATTCAAGTTGGTGCTGAGCTGTATGGTCATTCTGGTATAGCCAGTGATGTTGAAGTCATTAGCTTAATGTTGGAAACCCTGAGCAGCTTAAGTATTCAAAATGTTTATTTGGATATGGGGCATGTGGGTATATTTCGTGGCTTAGTGGCTCAGGCTCAACTATCAGAGGAATTGCAGCAGGAGTTGTTTGATATTTTACAGCGCAAAGATGCCACTGAACTGTCGAGTTTTGTTGCTAATAATATCGATGACGTTGATGTTGCCAACATGCTGTTGGCCTTACCTGAATTGGCGGGTGATTTTGATATTTTAAAAGAAGCCAGAGACGTTTTATCGAATGCTAATGAAAACGTTCATAATGCCATTCGCACTTTAGAGCAAGTAGGGTTAGCTATTCGCCAGTTTAGCCCATCGCTAACGATTTATTTCGATCTGTGTGAGTTAAGAGGTTATAACTACCATACAGGTATTTTATTTGCGGCCTATGTGCCTGGCCAGGGGCAGGCAGTAGCGCAAGGTGGCCGATATGATGGTATTGGTAAAGTATTTGGTCGTTCTCGCCCGGCAACAGGGTTTAGCTCTGATTTAAAAGTATTGCTTGATTTAATAGCACCTACTGAACCTGCTGATAATGCTGTTTGGGCACCTGTTGAAGTGCCGTTTGAAACTATCCAGGCTTTGCGAACTCAGGGAGAGAGGGTTATCAGAGAGTTGCCTGATCAAGAGCAACAGCCAAAAGAGTTAGGATGCAACCGAAAACTGCAATTTATAAATGAGAGCTGGCAAATCGCTCCATTTTGATTTGTTTTTGGTTAATAAGTGACTAAAGGTTATTTAAGTTAATTTAAATTTAGAGATGTGATCATGGGTAAAAATGTTGTTGTGCTTGGCACACAATGGGGTGATGAAGGCAAAGGGAAAATTGTTGATTTGCTTACAGAACGTGTAGCAGCTGTTGCACGCTTTCAGGGTGGCCATAATGCAGGTCATACCTTGGTAATTGATGGCAAAAAAACAGTATTGCATTTAATTCCTTCTGGCATTTTACGCGATAACGTCAAGTGTTATATCGGTAATGGAGTAGTGTTGGCACCTGATGCATTGCTAAAAGAAATGGCTGAGCTGGAAAAAAATGGTGTGCCTGTCAGAGAGCGGCTACGCCTTAGCCCTGCTTGTCCGTTAATTTTACCTTTCCATGTTGCTCTGGATTTAGCGCGCGAAAAATTCCGTGGTAAAGAAAAAATTGGTACCACTGGCCGTGGTATTGGTCCGGCTTATGAAGATAAAGTGGCTCGTCGTGGCTTACGGCTAGGTGACTTGCTGAATAAAGAGCGGTTTGCAACTAAGCTAAAAGAAGTAATGGACTATCACAATTTTGTCCTTACTCAATATTATCAAGAACAACCTTTAGATTATCAGCAGGTATTAGCTGATGCTTTGGCAATGGCAGAACAGCTTACGCCACTAATTAGTAATGTTGTAGAAGACTTACATAACTATCGTAAAGCGGGTGATGATATTTTATTTGAAGGTGCCCAGGGCTCACTGCTTGATATCGACCATGGCACTTACCCATTTGTAACTTCTTCCAATACAACCGCAGGCGGTACAGCCACTGGTAGTGGTTTTGGTCCGTTATATTTAGATTATGTGTTAGGGATTACCAAAGCCTACACAACACGTGTTGGAGCAGGCCCATTTCCAACAGAATTAGACTGTAGTGTTGGTAAACATCTGGCTGAAAAAGGCCATGAGTTTGGAGCGACTACTGGGCGTGCACGCCGGTGTGGCTGGTTTGATGCAGAGGCTTTACGTTACTCCGTACAAATTAACAGTATCTCTGGGTTGTGCTTAACCAAGCTGGATGTGTTGGATGGCCTGGAAACCATTAAAATTTGTAAAGGCTATCAAGCTAAGGGTGAAAATATTACCGGCTCACCATTTGATGCTGATAATTATCAAGATATGAAGCCAATTTACGAAGAAATGCCTGGTTGGCAGGAGTCTACCATCGGCTTACAGTCTTATGATCAGCTGCCTGAAAATGCTAAAGCTTATATTAGGCGAGTAGAAGAGCTGGTTGGTGCGCCTATTGATATTATTTCAACAGGGCCAGACAGAAAGGAAACAATTGTATTACGGCATCCTTTTAGTTAAACTTTGAGCAGTCTAAAAATCTACCTTACTTGTGTTCTGGGTGAGGTAGTATTTTTATAAGCAAGCTCATTAGTAAGCAGTGTGATTTATAATTAAAAATAAACAGCGAAGTAAAAATTGATATCACGTTAGAAAAAAAGTTGTAGCCTTCCAATAGATCCTCTCATTTTTGAATAGCCAGCACTAAAGGTATATTCTTTAGTTGACGATGAGCTAACAGTCCACTGACAACATCTTTTAATGATGTAAGATGAACGTTGTTGGTTTGAAGATTATCCATAGCCTTTGTTACGACAAGTCGTGTGTATATATACTGACCTTCAAAAAGGAGGTTTTATAATTAACAATTTAAGGGCATTTATATTTAGCCATTAAGGGCTAACAGCCCACAATATTTAGGAAAAAAAGTAACAATATGCCTGAATGGTGGAAAGAAAAAGACCCGCAAGCAGCGGAAGAAGCAGAAAAATACGCAAATCCTATTCCTAGCCGAGAGCTGATCATGGAGCTACTTGAGGAGCGTGGAGCACCGGCTAGTCATGCAGCAATTTGCAAAGCACTTGATTTAACTTCTGATGAACATAAAGAAGCCCTTCGCAGGCGGCTGCGAGCCATGCAAAGGGATGGACAGCTCCTGCAAACTCGTCGAGGCGCATTTGGTTTGGCGTCCAAAATGGACTTGGTCCAAGGTTTGGTAATGGGGCACCGAGATGGTTACGGTTTTTTAATCCCGCAAGATGGCAGTGATGATTTATTTTTATCTGCTAAACAAATGCGTCAGGTGTTGGATGGTGATCGGGTAATGGCCCGCGTGGCCTCGGTAGACCGAAAAGGGAAAAGAGAAGGTGTAATTGTTGAGGTGCTGGAACGTAATACCCAACAGTTAGTGGGGCGCTATTTTACTGAAAGTGGTGTTTCCTTTGTGGTGCCAGATAACAAACGAGTCAGTGTTGATATTCAAATTGAGCCTGGTCCTTTGCAGGCAGTACACGGCCAATATGTGATAGTTGAGCTGGTTGAACAGCCCTCTCTACACCGACAGCCTATTGGTATCGTTAAAGAAGTGTTAGGTGATCATATGGCGCCAGGGATGGAAATTGATGTGGCCATTCGTGCCCATAATATTCCCCATCAATGGCCAGAACCGGTGCTGACAGAAACTCAGCAGTTTACTGATCATGTTGATGAAGCAGATAAAAAAGCCCGTCATGACTTACGGCAGCTGCCTTTTGTTACCATTGATGGTGAGGATGCCAAAGACTTTGATGATGCAGTTTATTGTGAGGTCAAGCGCGGTGGAGGCTGGCGGCTATACGTTGCAATTGCAGATGTATCTCACTATGTAAAAGTAGATGGGGCGCTAGATAAAGAAGCATTTTTACGAGGCAACTCAGTTTATTTTCCAGAGCATGTAGTACCTATGTTGCCAGAGGTGTTGTCCAATGGCTTGTGCTCGTTAAACCCAAAAGTTGATCGGTTGGCAATGGTTTGTGAAATGACTGTAAGCGCCAAAGGTAAACTCAGTGGTTATTGTTTTTATGAGGCTGTGATTCACTCTCATGCCCGACTCACGTATAACCAGGTTAATAAAATGTTGACTCAGGCCCACAGCCAGGAAGGGAGGTCATTGGGTAAACAGTTTGCACCACTGTTGCCGCATTTGAATAATTTATTTGGCCTTTATCATGTGCTGCGTGAAACCCGAGAAAAACGGGGGGCGATTGATTTTGAAACGACAGAAACACAAATTGTTTTTGGTGAAAACCGTAAAATTGAGCGGATCATTCCAACAGAGCGCAATGAAGCTCATAAGCTAATTGAAGAGTGTATGCTGTGTGCTAATGTTGCCACTGCGCGGTTTTTGGAAAAACATCAGTTGCCAGCATTATATCGAGTACATGAAGGGCCAAAGTCAGAAAAGCTGCTTAATTTAAAGAGCTTTTTAGGCGAGTTGGGATTGACCCTAAAGTCGAATAAGCCAAAGCCTGCTGACTACCAGGATTTAATGGGGCAAATAGCTGATCGGCCAGATGCTCATATTATTCAAACCATGTTATTACGTTCATTAAGTCAGGCTGTTTATCAGCCAGAAAATAAAGGACATTTTGGTTTAGCTTATAAGGCCTATACCCATTTTACCTCACCTATTCGTCGTTACCCTGACTTGCTGGTTCACAGGGCCATTCGTCATGTTATTCGTAGCAATAAAGAATCGGTGAATGTGAAACGAGCAAAGGGTGCTCGGGTGATAGCCAAGAAAAATATTCTCCCATACCAGCCAGCGGATATGATGGCACTGGGTGAGCATTGCTCAATGACAGAAAGGCGTGCAGATGATGCAACTCGTGACGTTGTTGATTGGTTAAAATGTGAGTTTATTCAGGGTCATATTGGTGAAACCTACTCTGGAGTAATCTCAGCAGTAACTGGGTTTGGTATTTTTGTTGAGCTGACTGATTTTTATATTGAAGGGTTAGTGCATATTAGTAATCTGCCAGGAGATTATTATCATTTTGATCCTGCTCATCAACGTTTGCGGGGTGAGCGCACTGGCGTGACTTATCGTTTGGGAGATCCGATTACTGTTACTGTTGCTCGCGTTAATTTAGACGACAAGAAAATTGATTTTGAAGTGGCTGAGTTTACTCCTTCCAAACGCAAAGGAAAGCATAAAGGAAAAAGAAAAGAAGCTAAGTCAGCAGATAAATCGAGAAAAAAAACAACTAAAAGAAAATCTCTCTCTAGAGGCTCAGCAGAAAAGGCGCAGTCAGGTAAAAAAAAGCGAAAAGCTGTCAAAGCTGACTCAGAAAAAAATGTGAAAAGGAAAAATAAGCCTAAACATAAAAACAAGAAGTCTTCTAATCAAGAGACACTTGGTCAGGCAGTAACTCCTAACAGTGGAGCAAAAACACCAAGAAAGCGGCCAGCTAAACGAAAGTCTGTAAGTTGAAACTTGGGTTAAACAGCATAAATTGTTTTTTTAGTAACTGATAGTAAACATATGTCAAAACCAGATTGGGTTATAGGGGTGCATGCGGTTCAAGCATTATTAGAACAGCACCCTGAGCAAGTGATTGAGTTGAATGTTCAGCAAGCGAAAAAACTACCAGACCGCCTGGTTAAATTGACGGAGTTGGCTCATCAGTATGGAGTTCGAGTCAGCTATCCCGATAAGACATTTTTTAGAGATATTGCTGGAGTGCATCAAGGTGTGTTGGCAAAAGTCAAACCGATCACTGCAGCAGGAGAAAAAGAGCTAACAAGCTTTTTACAAGGTTTATCCCATGATCCCTTGTTGCTAATCCTTGATGGGGTAACTGATCCCCATAATTTAGGGGCCTGCTTAAGAACAGCTGATGCAGCAGGCGTTGATGCAGTTATTATCCCCAAAGATAAATCAGCTGGGTTAAATACTACGGTTAGAAAAGTGGCCTGTGGTGCGGCAGAAGCCATACCATTATTTTCTGTGACTAATTTGGCGCGTACACTTAAGCAAATCCAAGAGTTAGGCATTTGGATTGTGGGCACCGCAGGAGAATCAGAGCAAACGGTTTATGATATTGAGCTAGGTGGTTCAATTGCCTTAGTCATGGGAGCAGAGGGCAAAGGTATGCGTCGCCTGACCAGAGAACATTGTGACTATTTAGTTAATATCCCGATGGCTGGTACAGTTTCCAGCTTAAATGTATCTGTTGCCACTGGGGTGTGTTTATTTGAGGCAGTTCGCCAGCGTCAATTAAAGCAAAAACCAACTGTGGAGTAGCTTTTATGAAAGGGATTATTCTTGATGTCGCTTCATTAGCACCGGATGATCTCAATTTGCAGCCAATTACACGACAGCTGGAGGAGTGGCAGAGTTATGGCCAAACGACAGCTCAGCAATTAAATGAAAGGTTGGTTGGTGCAGAAATAGTATTAACTAATAAAGTGGCTATGACTGAAGCGGTTTTAGTTGAAAATCCGCAAATTAAATATATTGGTGTATTAGCAACAGGCACAAATAATGTTGATTTAGCAACAGCTAAAGCTCGCCAGATAGTGGTGAGCAATGTTCGAGGGTATGGTACTCATAGTGTTGCCCAACATACTTTAGGCTTAATTCTTAATCTGGCTACCCGTCAGCCAGATTACTTAGCTGCCGTTAAGCAGGGGCAGTGGCAGCAAAGCGAACACTTCTGTCTATTAAATCAACCTATACTAGAGCTGGCTGGTAAAACCTGTCTTATTGTTGGTTTGGGTGAGTTGGGGCAGGCTGTGGCTAAACTGGTTAAAGCGCTGGGAATGAAGGTAATTGCAGCAACCTTTGAAGGGCATCAAAGTCAGTCAGTTCAGGGAGTTGAGCGCTTGCCTTTTGAAGCTGCGTTACCGCAAGCTGATGTTATTTCCTTGCACTGTCCTTTGTCTGAGCAAACAGAGCATTTATTTAACCGCCATACTTTGCGTCTAGTTAAACCTGGTGCACTGCTAATAAATACTGCGAGAGGCGGACTCATTGAAGAGCAAGCGCTGGTTGATGCCTTACACGCTGGGTGGCTGGGTGGTGCTGCACTGGATGTGGTGAGCGAAGAGCCTCCACCTGTTGATCATCCCTTATTTCAGTCCAGTATTCCTAACCTTTATATTACACCTCACAACGCTTGGGGAACTCAAGCGGCGAGACAGACCTTGGTGAATATGGCGGGTGAAAACCTGGCTGCTTTTTTATCAGGAAAGCCTATTAATCAGGTTTGCTAGATAATCAAGGTTGCAAATTCAAGCTAAGCTTGTAGGTGCTTGCAAGTTTGAGCCGGCTTCACTAGAATGCGCGGTTCACTTAGAGGTACCCTTAAGCCAGAAATAAATCTAATTGACTTTCTGGCTAGTCAATGAAGTTGTCTTAATACACTGTCAGGCAGTGTTGTTAAACAACCCTCTTAGCTCCTTGCCTTACTGCAGTTAATAGCAATAGTGCTGTTAGCTTGAGCAGAAGGCTATTAATCCGAAAGGAGATGCTATGCGTCATTATGAAATTGTATTTCTCGTTCACCCTGATCAAAGTGAACAAGTTGGCGCCATGGTCGATCGCTATACCAAGCTGATTGAACAGGGTGAAGGTAAGATCCATCGTTTAGAAGATTGGGGACGTCGCCAGCTTGCTTACCCAATTCAGAAAGTTCATAAAGCACACTATGTGATGATGAACGTTGAGTGCGGCAATGAAGCACTAGATGAATTGCAAAACTCTTTCCGTTTCAACGATGCAGTTATTCGCCATATGGTGGTTCGTCGTAACGAAGCTATCACTGAGCCTTCAATTATTATGAAGCCAGAAGATACTCGTGAGCAGCGTCGTGATGATCAAGCAAAAGCTGATATTGAAGAAGCTGATCAAGCGGAAGATTAATTCATTTGGGTTTTTCCTAACACTTAATAGGAGACGTTGCTATGGCACGTTTTTTTCGTCGCAGAAAGTTTTGTCGCTTTACCGCTGAAGGCGTAAAGGAAATCGATTACAAAGATACCAATACCCTGAAGGCCTATGTTTCTGAAACTGGCAAGATCGTCCCAAGCCGGATTACAGGTACTAAAGCGAAGTATCAGCGCCAGTTGGCAACAGCTGTCAAGCGTGCGCGTTATATCGCATTACTACCATACACTGATCGTCACTAATCAGTAGTCGGCGACGGTTGTTGAGTATAAAGGGAATATAATGCGAGGCTTAGCTGAACTCATTATGCGTAGCCCTAGGCATGCAGCGGGTGTAGCCGCTGTAGCTGCTATAGTGCCTTTTGCATATTGGTTAAGCGCTGCTACGGTAGCCCTGGTAATTTTACGCCGAGGCTGGCAGGCCGGTAGTATGGTATTAGCCTGGGGGCTGGTGCCAGCAATAGGGCTGGTAGCCTTTCAGCATGATATTAGCCCAGTCATGACTATTCTGGGCGCGAGTGTTTTAGCTCTGGTATTAAGAAAATCAATATCCTGGCAGGTGGCTTTGCTAACCAGTATTTTGGTTGGTTTAGTCATGATGTTAGCGCTGTTGATATTTCAGCCTGATGTCTTAAAAGCAGTCGCTGGGCAGCTTCATCAGGCGTTAACTCAGGCAGGCTTTTATCAGCAGCTATCAAATGAGCCTAGTGGTGAACAAGTTGTTGGCTATGTCAAAGAGTTTTTACTGCCAGCAGCAGCCGGCTCGAAAGCTAGCAGGTGTTTATTATTATCAGTGGTAGCACTGATGCTCGCTCGGTGGTGGCAATCAGTACTTTATGTACCTGGTGGGTTCTATAAAGAGCTATTTAACCTGCGTTTCCCTCCTAGGGTAGCAATAACAATATTGATATTGTTTTTTTTAGGGGTAAATGTAGGGATTGGTTTTGCAGCTACACTGCCAATTGTTTTAACACCACTATTCTTTGCTGGTCTAGCAATGTGTCATTCCATTATTGTGGCTAAAGGCAATAATACTCTAGGCTTAGCAATATTTTATGCAGCGCAAATCTTACTCGCCCCAATTATGTTCTTTTTGACGGTTTTAGTTGCCCTCTTAGATAGCTTTATTGACTTTCGTGGTCGGCTGAATAAGCCAGTAGGCTAGTCTATGTGGGAAAATATCTTGAGGTAAGCAAGATGGAAGTGATTTTGTTAGAGAAAATTGCCAACCTTGGCAATTTAGGAGACAAGGTTTCAGTAAAGCCTGGCTATGGCCGTAACTTTCTGATCCCTTTCAATAAGGCTGTTCCTGCTACTAAATCGAATGTAGCTGAGTTTGAAGCTCGTCGTGCTGAGCTGGAAAAAGCTGCTGCAGAAAACTTAGCAGCTGCGCAAAAACGCGCAGAAGTTATTGGTGAGCTTGAGCTTACTTTAACTGCTAAAGCAGGTGATGAAGGTAAACTATTTGGATCTATCGGTACTCGTGACTTGGCTGAAGCAATTTCTGCTGCAGGTGTTGAAGTCAGTAAGAGTGAGATTCGTTTACCTGAAGGGCCTCTGCGTCACATCGGTGAGTTTGATGTAAATATTCATCTGCACACTGACGTCGATGCAACCCTGAAAGTGACTGTAGAAGCTGAGTAATTAAATTATTTACTCAGTCTGTAAAAAGCACTCGCAATGCTTGTAATTGCGGGTGCTTTTTATTCTGTGTTATAAGCATTTTTCTATAAATCGATCTAACTATACTGCTTATAGTGTATGAGTAAATTGTAAGTAGTGTATGGATTGATGACCTGTATTGAATACCTAGCCGAACAGGTAATGTAGGCAATGGATCAAGGCCCCACTTTAGAAACTGAACAAGCTGAACAGACAGCCCTGTCATTACGGGAGTCTCCTCATTCTATGGAGGCTGAACAGTCTGTCATTGGTGGTTTGTTATTAGACAATAATGCCTGGGATTCAGTATCTGATCGAATTACTTCTGCTGATTTTTATCACCGCCCGCATCGAGATATTTTTCGAATTATTGCCAGCTCAGTAGCCGCTGGAAAACCCTTTGACCCAGTTACCATTGTTGAAGAGCTAACTCAGCTTGACCAGTTGGAAGGAAGTGGAGGCTTAGCTTATTTAACCGATCTGGCACAAAACACGCCCAGTACAGCAAATATTCGTGCTTACGCTGACATTGTGTATGAACGGTCCATCTTACGGCGGCTGATCAAAGTAAGCCAAGGGATTGCTGATCGAGCTTATAACCCTAATGGTAGCTCCAGTAGTGAAATTCTTGATGAGGCTGAGCGTGAAGTTTTTCAGATTGCTGAAGACAGACCCAAAGATGGTGGGCCTGTTGGTGTAAAAGAGCTGCTGAATAAAGCCATTGATAGAATTGATGAATTATTCAATGCCGGTGATAGCTTAACAGGTATCACCACCGGCTTTAATGACCTTGATGACATGACAGCAGGGTTGCAGCCATCAGATATGGTGATTGTGGCAGGGCGTCCTTCGATGGGTAAGACAACCTTTGCCATGAACCTGGTAGAAAACGCGCTACTCAACTCTGATAAAGCTGTACTGGTCTTTAGCTTGGAGATGCCTGCAGAGCAGTTGATGATGCGGATGTTATCGTCACTTGGGAGAATAGATCAAACCAAGGTTCGGACCGGTAAACTGGAAGAAGATGATTGGCCAAAGCTTGCGGCAGCGGTCAACATGATCAATGAAAAAAAACTGTTTGTAGATGATACGGCCGGTATCAGTCCAACCGAAATGCGCTCAAGAGCACGCCGGATTGTTCGAGAGCATGGAGATATTGGCTTAGTCATGGTGGACTACCTGCAACTGATGCAAGTGCCTGGTAATAACGAAGGCCGAACTAATGAAATATCAGAAATCTCGCGCTCCCTAAAAGCACTGGCAAAAGAGTTTAATACCCCAGTTGTTGCGCTTTCCCAGCTTAACCGGAGTCTTGAGCAGCGACCTAACAAACGTCCGGTTAACTCTGACTTGCGGGAATCTGGAGCGATTGAGCAGGATGCTGACGTAATCATGTTTGTTTACCGAGATGAAGTTTATAACCCTGACACTGAACAGAAAGGGGTGGCAGAAATCATTATTGGTAAGCAACGGAATGGCCCTATCGGAGCTGTTAAACTGGCCTTTATTGGCAAGTACACTCGTTTTGAAAACTTGGCTCCAGGTGCTTATGAGGGGTTTGAATAGACCATAAAGCCATAATGGTTATTAATAAACCATCTAACCATCATTAAAAGATGCTGAGCAGATATGCTATAAAAGGGGTATTAGCCAAGGTTAATGGTGGTTCAGACGATGGAAGTGAGTCATACTTTAGCGGTTGTATCTAATAGAGTGGCACAACGCCCTGAATTAAACCAAGAGCAACAGCAACGAGAAGCTAGAACCCAGCAGCCTGTTGGGGTAGAAGTACAGATCAGCCGTGAGGCACGTAATACACTTGCTTCTCAAGCCAGTTTAGCCACTCAGCCACTAACCCTTTCAGAACCACCCCCAAGTGCACAAACGAGCGCGATTGAATCAAGGCCTGTCACTGTTAGTTTGAATAATGAGCCTCAGGCTCGTGTGGCAGAGAGGGATGTCAGTGCCTTACCTAATAATAATACTGAAGCAAGGCAGCCTGCGCAGGCTCCTGAGCAAACGACTGCACAAACACAGCAAGCACAAACAGTGCAGCAACCTACCCAGCAAGCAGCTGGTAACCCACAAAACACAACTGCTGAAAACACCCCCACTAATCAACCTGCGGCTACCAATGGAAGTGTTCAGTCGACAGTGGTTAGTCAACCCCAAGCATCTTTAAATCAACCAGCTAATAATGAAATAACCAATGAAGTGGTATTAGCTATTGATATTCGGGAAGTGATTCCTGATGCTGATGAGGAAAGTGAGCAGGTAGTTAATCAAGCTCAGCAAAATCAGGCAAGCTCAGCTGATCAAACTGTCAATGTGGGGGCAGATGCAGAAAACGACATAACTGTTGCCAGTGAAGTAAATGCTCAAGCAGGAGGGGTAACAATTGCTAACCCAAACCTTAACCCACCTGCTAATGAAGTAGCTGCAGAGCAGCCTAATAATGCTACTGCAGCAGCTACCACAGTGGAAGAACCAGCAACTACTGTCACTGCTGCAGCGATTGATCAATTCCGGCAAGTAGCCTTAAGTGATCAAGAACGGCAGATTATTGAGTCATTTGATGTGTGATAAGGAAAGAGGTTAGCTTTCGACTACAGGCTCGGCTGTGGGTAGTGCCCAAACCTGGAGTACTTCATGAAGTGCTGCCAGCTCAAGGGGTTTGGTTAACTGCCCGTTCATGCCTACCGCAGCGATTCGCTGCTTTTGATCCTGAATTCCATGGGCACTGAGTGCAATAATGGGCGTAGGGGATAGGCTTTGCTGCTGTTCCCATTGGCGAATCCGCTCAGTCGCCTCAAAGCCATCCATAATAGGCATTTCACAGTCCATAAAAACAATCTGAAAGCGCTTACTCTTGAACACTTCAACTGCTTCATTACCATTCGCAGCTATCTCTGGGGTTACACTCAACTTGGCAAGCATTCCTTTGATGACTTTTGCACTGGTGGGGTTATCCTCAACCACCAGTACTTTTAAGTTTTGTGGCAGTTCTTGTTGGGTTAAAAAGTCTTTTGCCATTGTGCTGGACTGAGGTTGAAATTTGGCCAGCTCTTCTTTTAGTGCGCTCTCTAGGGTGTAGTGAGCAATAGGCTTGGTTAGAATTCGCTTAACCCCGGCATTTCTGGCCTCAACAATGCTAGGCATATGGCTGACACCTGTGAGCATGATGACCAGAACATCATTGCTGATATTGGGGTCTTCTTTGATTTTTGCCGATAGTTGTAGCCCATTCATTACAGGCATATTTTGATCCAAAATAACTAAATCATAATGCGCTTGTAGGTTTGCTTTGGTTCGTAGTAGAGCTAAGGCTTCTTTACCATTTTGTGCAGATGTTACATCCATACCCAGGCTTAGGCATTGTTGGGTAAGGACTTTTCTACAGGTTTCATTATCATCAACAACTAATACGCGAACACCTTTAAAGTCGAAGTCCTGCTGTGGCTGCTTAGCTTGTTTCACTGGTGTCAGTGGCAGGGTAAACCAAAAGGTAGTGCCTATACCTATTTCACTCTTGATACCAAAGGTACCACCCATTTTTTGAATCAGTGCTTTGGCGACAATAATACCAATGGCAATGTCAGGCTGATTACTGCTAAGTAATTCAGCTGTCGTCACTTTTTTAGCTAACAGTTGCTGTCTTTCAAATTGGCTCATGCCCTCACTGGTATCTTTAATAACAATGCGTAATTGCTGGCCCTGCTCGCTTTGCTCAGCAGTTCCCGCCAATAGTATTTCGCCAGCATTCGTTTGCTTGAAAGCATGGTTTAACAACGAAAGCAGTATTTGTTGGAGTCGATTTGGGTCGCTATTAATCACCGCGGGAACATCGGGTTGTAGATAGCTGATCAACTCAATACTACGCTGCTCAGCCGTTAGCCTGAACATATTAACGCAAGCTTCGACTAATCCTGGTAACTCAAAATCAACCTTTTCCAACTTAAGGGTATCTTGCTCTAAGCGGCTGATGTCGAGCATTTGGTTTAATTGGTTAAGCAGTTCATTCCCTGCATGGTAAATGGTGTTGGCATAGTCCTGTTGTTTGGGGGTAAGGCTGGTATCCATCAGCAACTCACTCATTCCCAGGATGCCATTCATTGGACCACGTAATTCATGACTAACTTTGCCAAGAAAATCCGCTTGATTTAACTGGTTATTTGGGCGCCTGGTAAGTTGTTCAGCAGCAGCTAGTTTCTCCTTAGCTTGTAAATGAAACTGTAAGCTAAATGCATATGAAACACCGAATAAGGTTAAGCTGGTAATGCTTAGTAATAGCCAGTCAGCTTTATACGGTGCTAGCTGAATAATATTGAGAGTAAGGGCAATATTAATCAAAATTGCTAATGCGCACGGGGACTGAGCAGCTAGCATAAAGCGGGCATATTTATTTCCTTGCTTTAGGTAGTACAGGGAACAACCAAAAATATTCAACACGATAAAGCTGGTTAGCCACAAGCTCAGCTCGGTGGGCTGCCAAGCAGGAAACAAGATGCCAAACAGTGTAGCAAGCAGACAAAGGCCGCAAAGCCAGGCAAAGTAGAGGTCTAATTTGGGGTGGTCGATACCAATTTGATAGTAACGACGGTTAAGGTGGCTAGCAAAGGCACAGCCAAGTAGCAGAGCGATATTACTAAGCTGTGATTGGGATGCAACAGATAGAGTGCTAAATTGGCTGAATACCCCTTGCCAGGTGCCTTGGAATATCAAAGAGCAGCTAACCAAGGCAAACATATACAAAAAGTTGCGCTCTTTTAGATGAAAAAACGCCAGCAGATTATATATCGCCACACAGGAAAATAGGCCAAATAATAACCCGCTTAGCCATTGGTTACGGTTACTGCTGACAAGTGCTTGTGAGGGTGACTTTAAATGACTGGCAAAGTGAAGAGGCTGCTGGGGTTGAATGCGTAGAAAAACAACCGCTGTTTGGTTTGGGGCTAAGTGTAATGGAATGAGCAAACGGTGGTGGCTGGTCAGTGGGCCATTCGTTTGACGTTGATTACTGGAGGTTACTTTTTTTAGCTGGTTATCTTGCTCAATATACACATCAATCCAGTTGAGGTTGGTCCCTACTAAGGTGATAAAAGGTGACTGAGCAGTAGCGGTATTGTTATGAATCGCTGTACGAAGCCAAATTGCTGATGGGCTTTGTTCAAATTGGAAAAACTTTTGCCGGTAGGGGGCAAATCGATGGGTGTAACCCTCTGACTTTACCTGGTCGATAGCTAGCTGCGCTTGTTTGTCTTCGTAGATTTCAAAGTAGTTAGCTAGATCGATTTGGTAATTAGTGTTGTTGATAACAACTTCAGCTGTTGCAGGCAGACAAGCCCAGAGCAGTATCGCAAGCAGGTATTGGAGCATGTTGTGGCGGTTAGCCTGTACTTCAGACCTGTGCACGAGCGATATCCCTTCTAGACTAAATTACCATTATAACGAATGTGAAAAGGTTGTTTAACCTATAGATTTCATAAACTTATGCTGCTTTTTTAGGCTGCCACCCAGTTATTATTAGTGAAAATACAGACTGGGTGGTAGGTTGCTTATGTATTATGACTTAGCTTGCTCTCTTGCAATAGCCCTGTGACCAATATCTTTTCGGTAGTAGACATTATTCCAGGAAATTTGCTGGGTTGCCTGATAAGCCGCTTGCTGCGCCTGTTGGACAGTCTTACCTAACGCAGTAACACAGAGTACCCGGCCGCCATTAGTGACAACCTGGTTGTTTTGTTGCTTGGTTCCTGCATGAAAAACCTTGGCATCGGTAACATTGCTCAAGCCATTGATTGTGTCACCCTTGGCATAGCTTTCTGGATAGCCTCCTGCTGCCATAACCACTCCGAGCGCTACTTGATTTTCCCACTCACATTTAGCTTGATCCAACTTGCCTCCAATAGCCGCCAGGCAAAGCTCAATCAGGCTGGATTTTAGGCGCATCATAATTGGCTGTGTTTCTGGGTCGCCAAACCGGCAGTTGTACTCCAGTACTTTAGGTGTGCCGTCTTCAGCTATCATTAAGCCAGCATAAAGAAAACCTCGGTAGCGATTACCTTCAGCAGCCATGCCACGAACGGTTGGCATAATCACTTCTTCCATGGCGCGCTGGTGAATTTCTGGCGTAACGACTGGTGCTGGAGAATAAGCACCCATTCCACCTGTGTTTGGACCTTTATCACCATCATCACGGGCTTTATGGTCTTGTGATGTTGCCAGTGGTAAAACCTGCTCACCATCAACCATCACGATAAAACTGGCTTCTTCCCCTTGCAGAAACTCTTCTACCACCACGCGGTGGCCGGCCTCACCAAAGGCATTACCAGCCAACATGTCATCAATAGCAGCAAATGCTTCAGCTTCAGTTTGGGCAATGATAACGCCCTTACCAGCAGCTAAACCGTCGGCCTTAATTACGATGGGCGTACCTTTTTCATGGATATAGGCTTTAGCTGGCTCAATTTCCGTGAAGTTTTGGTATTCTGCAGTAGGAATCTTGTGTCTAGCTAAGAAGTCTTTGGTAAAGGCTTTTGAGCCTTCTAGTTGAGCTGCTCCTTTAGAGGGACCAAAACAAGCTAAACCGGCTGCTTCAAAAGCATCAACAACACCCGCTACTAGCGGTGCTTCAGGGCCAACAATGGTTAGGCCAATATCATTAGTCTGAGCAAAGGCTATTAGCTCATCAATTGCTAATACATCAATTGCTACATTGGTAAGCTTTGGCTCCAGTGCGGTACCTGCATTACCGGGGGCAACAAACACTTCAGTGACTTGCTCATCTTGAGCTGCTTTCCAGGCCAGGGCATGTTCACGCCCACCACTACCAATAATTAATACTTTCATTCTGTTATTTAACCTTAGTGACGGAAGTGACGAACCCCAGTAAACACCATAGCCATCCCAGCTTCATTGGCAGCTTGGATAACCTCTTCATCACGCATGGAGCCTCCAGGCTGAATGACTGCGGTAATGCCTGCAGCTGCGGCTGCATCAATTCCATCTCTGAAAGGGAAGAATGCATCGGATGCCATGACTGAGCCAGCAACAGTTAAATTTTCATCTTTGGCCTTAATACCAGCAATTTTGGCACTGTATACCCGACTCATTTGTCCTGCACCCACCCCAATGGTTTGGCCGTTCTTGGCATAGACGATAGCATTGGACTTCACAAACTTTGCTACATTCCAGGCAAACTGTAGGTCTATCAGCTCTTCTTGAGTAGGCTGACGATCAGTAACGACTTTTAAATCTTCTATGCTGATTTGATGGATATCGCTATCTTGAACCAATATCCCGCCATTTACCCTTTTGTAATCGAGCTGGGGGCTAGGTATCTGTGGTAGCTCACCGCACTGAAGCACTCGCACATTCTGCTTTTGGCTAAGAATGTTTAAAGCGGGTTCATCAATTTCAGGGGCAATAATTACTTCAACAAACTGGCGCTCGATAATGGCTTGAGCGGTGAGCGAGTCCAGTGGCCGGTTAAAGGCGATAATGCCACCAAAAGCTGAGGTAGGATCAGTTTGGTAGGCTAGGTTATAGGCCTGCAAAATATCGCTGCTCACGGAGACTCCACAGGGATTGGCATGTTTAACAATGACACAGGCGGGTTCAGCAAAGGATTTGACGCACTCTAAAGCAGCATCTGTATCAGCTACATTATTGAAAGAGAGTGCTTTACCTTGTAACTGTTTGGCAGTGGCGACACTGGCTTCTACTGGGTTTGCTTCCACATAAAAAGCGGCCTGCTGGTGAGGATTTTCACCATAGCGCATATCTTCCACTTTATTGAACTGCAAGTTTAGTGTGCGAGGAAAATCAGTAGTTTGATCGCCTGATAGCAATACTTGTTTGCCTAAGTAATTAGCAATGGCTGCATCATAGCCAGCTGTATGCTCAAAGGCTTTTACTGCTAAATCGAAACGAGTACGGTCACTCAAACCATTGTTATTTTCTGTCAGCTCTTTTAATACGTCTGAGTAGTCCGTGCTATTAACAACGATGGCGACATCGTTATGGTTTTTCGCTGCTGCACGTACCATAGTCGGGCCACCAATATCAATATTTTCAATGGCATCGGCTAGTAAACAGTCTGGCTTTGCAACGGTTTGGGAAAAGGGGTAGAGATTGACAACAACTAAATCGATGGCTTGGATGCCATGTTCAGCCATGATTTGGTCATCCTGGCCTCGGCGCCCCAAAATAGCACCATGTACTTTTGGGTGAAGGGTTTTTACTCGCCCATCCATCATTTCTGGAAAGCCTGTGTAGTCAGAAACCTCAATAGCTGGAATGGACTGTTCTTGAAGTAGTTTAAATGTGCCGCCAGTGGAGAGAATTTCAATACCTTGTTGGTGAAGTGCTGAGGCGAATTCTACAATGCCAGTTTTATCAGAAACACTGATCAACGCGCGTCGAATGGTTGGAGTTTGCATAGCGATATTACAAAGTGGCAGTTTTTTAAAGTTAAATAAAAAAGGCGGATATAATCCGCCTTTTGTTTTTTGAACTAATTATAGCAGGCCATACTGCTTTAGCTTTTTCCGAAGTGTACCTCGGTTTAAGCCAAGAATTTGTGAAGCTTTGGTTTGGTTACCTTTGACATAGCTCATGACTACTTCTAGTAGAGGAGCCTCAACTTCAGAAAGCACCATTTGGTAAACATCAGTTACAGACTGACCCTCAAGGTGAGAAAAGTAATTACTAAGAGCTTTTTCTACACTGTCACGTAATGTTTGTGACTCTTGCTCTGGGCTAGTCAAGTGTTGACGAAGCTCAAGGTTTTCAGTTGCAGAGTGAGCTTGTTCTTGAGAAGTAGTTTCAGATGCAGTCATGCCGCAATGTCCTCTCCGTTAATTAAACGTTCAAAATACTCCTGAACGCAGGCGCGCTGAGCACTAATTGTTTCAAGCTGGTTAAACTGCTTGCGAAAACAGCTACCACCAGGTTGCGCTGCCAAATACCAGCCGACGTGTTTTCGAGCAATACGTATCCCCATATAGTCGCCATAAAACTGATACAGGTGATCCAAATGTGTGAGCAGTATTGCTTTGATTTCACTGAGGCTGGGAGGCGGTAAATGTGAGCCTGTTTGCAGGAAATGGTTAATTTCTTGAAATAGCCAGGGTCGCCCTTGAGCAGCCCGGCCGATCATTACCGCGTCAGCACCGGTGTAATCTAAAACCGCTTTGGCTTGTTCAGGTGATCGAATATCCCCATTGGCAATAACCGGGATATTGATCGATTGTTTGATTGCTGCGATGGTGTCGTATTCTGCTTCGCCTTTATAACCACAAGCACGAGTTCGGCCATGTACAGCGAGTGCAGCGATACCGCAGTCCTCAGCAATTTTGGCAATGGTTATACCATTACGGTTTGCTTGATCCCAACCGGTGCGTATTTTCAGGGTGACCGGTAGGGACACAGCCTGAACAACCGCTTTTAAAATAGCTTCTACTAATTGTTCGTCTTTCAGTAACGCTGAGCCTGCTGCTTTATTACATACTTTTTTCGCAGGACAGCCCATATTAATATCAATGATTTGAGCGCCTCGGTCGGCGTTCATGGCTGCGGCTTCAGCCATCATTTTTGGGTCACCACCAGCAATTTGCACGGAGCGAGGCTCAGTTTCTCCTGTATGATCCAGGCGAAGCTGAGATTTTCTACTGTGCCATAAGCGGGTATCTGACGTTACCATTTCAGATACGACCAGGCCTGCTCCCATGCGCTTGCATAGCTGCCGAAAGGGCCTGTCAGTTACACCAGCCATAGGTGCAAGTACAACAGGTGGTTCAATTGCATAGGGGCCAATTTGAAACACTGTTTGCCTTTAGTATCTGGTTAAATTACAAACAAATCGCCTCATCAATCAAACATATCAGATACTATTGATTGATTGAATAGCGATTAGGTTTTTAGGGTTCGTCTTCACTGATTGGAAGGGGTGGCTATCATACTCTGTTGCTGGCTATGGATAAAGCACCTGAAAGAAAAAATTGTTTGTTTTAAAGTCAGTAATCTGTGGATATCAGTAGCCAGGTTAAGTAAATGCTGTAAGTTGGCTAGTTCATTGAGGTTTGTTCATTAACTCACTCACCATAGCTGTTGCTCTAAAACATTCTGTTAAATCATGTCTTTAAGCATTTATGATGACTAAACATGAGTGAAAGGTGGTGGCTCCGCTTAACTTGAAAACGATAGGGTTTAACTTAGTTAGGGGTTGGAGAAAAGCTAATATTGTAGTTAACCGCAGTAGGGCCTGGGTCTACTACATCAAGAGATAGTCTGACTGGTACATTTGAAGGCATCATCGTCAAGCCTGCTGCTTCTCCTGATAAATACTCATCAGGTGCAAATTGTCTGGTGGCAACCAGCTGGCCACTTAAGTCTGAAAAGCTGAACTCAATAAGTGGGAAAGGTTGTTGGAATCTAGCCTTATTAATGATGACGGTATCAATAACTAAAGCGTTTTGGAATTTAGGGTGGCTTCTTACAATCAACTTGCGGCTGACTACTTTACCAACATCAACCAGTGGTGGGAGCTCACAGCCAATCAGTTTGCAAGCGGTTGCATAATACGGGCGCCAACTGAGCTTAGTGGCATATTCGTCAAAGTTATACCAGGCCAGCTGGGTGACAATAGCAGCAATCGCTATCAGGTTAACTGATAACCATCCGATTTTTCTCAGCCATGCAAACTTGCTGGGGTAAACCAACTCAATAGGGTCTGCTTTAAGGTCACCCAAAAGGTCATCATGGTCGTTTGTAGAAGCTTCAAGTGGTGGCTGCCTTTTCACAGCAGTTGCTTCTGCCAATGATCTGGTAGGTGGTTCAGCAACTGAGGGTTTAGATGAAACTGCAGGTTTCTCTACACCCTGCTTTTTAGCAACGTTAGGCTCAACTTTCGGTTCAGCTGTTTCAATAGCAGGTTTGCTGATCTTGACTGCTGGTGCTGGGGTTGATTGAGGTGCCCTGGTCGCAGCTGGTTGAGGCGCTGGAGTATATTTGTGCTCTTGCGCTTTTTTTTGGGTGGAATGCTGGTTAATAACGTCTGCTTCTCGCTGTTCCTCTTGCTCTAGTTCTTCTAAGAGTGCTAGAGCCCAAGACTCATCAGTATTGTTATTATGCTCATGGTCAGTAGCGGGTTTGCTTGCTGGTGAAGCGCTAGGCTCAGGTTTCTTGTCAATGGCCAACACTTCATCACTAAGATCAGTATCATCATCTTCATCCATATCATCATGAATCAGCAGGCCATTGTCGTTTCCCTGCTCATCATAATCCACTTGTGGTGGTGAAGAAGACTGGTGTTTTGATGATGAAATGCTCTCTGGTGAATTAACAGCAGAAGACTGTTGGGAGTACTGTTTTTCAGGTACTAAGTAGTTGGTTGCAAGAAAGACATGCAAGCAGGAACCACAACGTACAGAGCCGTTGGCGGCATTAAGTTGGCTTTTGGTTAACCTAAAGGAGGTGCCACATTGAGGACAGCGGGTTACCCAGGTTTCTGCCATAGTACGCGTAACTTCCCAGCGACTGAATTGGTGTTATACCCAATGTGGGTGGCTAAGCCCTACACATGGGGTATATCTTAACTAATGATTAGTAATAATAGCCAGTATTGTGTAGGTATTCGCAGTTTTTATGTTCGCTTTATAGACACTACAATTACTAGCGTTGGCTAAAAATATGACCTCATATTTGCAAGGTGTTTCCATTAAGGTTTAAGTTTGTAGTTGCTACTCACCACGGCAAATAATGACGACATAACCAGTATGAATTAGTTTTTCACTCCGCAAATGCTGACCCAGTCTTCCCTGATTGTTGGTGGCTCCATTGTAAACCACTGGCTATAACATTCTGCTACGGCTTCAGCTTGCTCTTTGAGGATGCCTGAAAGCAGGATTTTACCACCAGTTTTGGTTAAAGAAGCTAACCGTTCTGCAAGGCTGATTAAAGGTCCTGCTAGGATATTCGCTAGCATAATGTCTACAGGCTGATCAGGTGCCTGTTCAGGTAAAAAGGTGTATAAACGGTTAGCTGCTATATTATTACGCTGGCCATTAGCAATCGTTGCTTCTAATGCTTGAGGGTCATTATCAATAGCAACCACATTGGCTGCACCCAGAATTAATGCAGCAATACCTAAGATCCCTGAGCCACAGCCATAGTCAATCACTTGTTGATTAGTGACTTCATTGTTACCTAGCCATTCTAAGCACAGCGCTGTGGTAGGGTGAGTGCCAGTGCCAAAGGCCAGGCCTGGGTCTAAAATTAAGTTAGCTGCATTAGGGTCAGGAATTTCTCGCCAGCTTGGGCAAACCCAGAGCCTTTTCCCAAATTGAATAGGATGGTAGTTATCCATCCACTCCCGTTCCCAATCCTTATCTTCAACTATTTCTACTTTGTAGTTGGGTAATGGTTGTGGGCTAAGTTCATTAGCTAAATATGCCAATACCAAGTCTATTTCTGTGTTTGCCTCAAACAAGCCAATGACCTGGGTATTATCCCAAAGTGGTGTTGTACCTAAGGCTGGCTCAAATACTGGTTGATCTTGGCCGTCTTGTAAGGTGACGGCGTTTGCACCAATTGCCAGAAGTAAATCTTCCAGTGTTTCGCTTTGGTCGCGGGTTGTATCCAGTTTGACTTGAATCCAGGGCATGAGGGGATAGTTTTTAATTTGAGTAATTATTGAAGGGAGGCGAGCTTAGCTAAGCTCGCCTCAATGACTATCTACTTAATGGGATAGCTTTTGTTCCAGATAATGAATGTTAACCCCACCTTTGGCGAAGTTAGCGTCTCTTACTAGCTCTGCATGCAGTGGTGCATTGGTACGAATACCATGAACAACCAACTCATCCAGTGCGTGACGCATTCTTGCCAGGGCGACTTCTCGGGTTTCGCCATAGCTAATGACTTTGGCAATGAGCGAGTCGTAATAAGGGGGGACTTTATAGCCACTGTATAAATGAGAGTCGACACGAATCCCAATACCGCCAGGGGCATGGAAGTGCTTGATCTCACCAGGTGATGGCATAAAGGTTTTGGGGTCTTCAGCATTGATTCGACACTCAATAGCATGACCTTTAATGGTGATATCTTCTTGCTTGATACTTAAAGGCTGACCACTGGCGATCAATAACTGCTCTTTAACAATATCAACGCCGGTCACCAACTCAGATACTGGATGTTCAACCTGAACCCGAGTATTCATCTCAATGAAGTAGAACTTGCCATCTTCGTATAAAAACTCAAAGGTGCCGGCACCACGATAACCAATTTCAATACAAGCATTCACGCAGCGCATGGCAATATCATTGCGCGCTTCTTCAGGAATTCCTGGGGCTGGTGCTTCTTCAATAACCTTTTGATGGCGACGTTGCAGCGAACAGTCTCGATCACCTAAGTGAATGGCATTCCCCTGGCCGTCAGCGAGTACCTGAACTTCTACGTGGCGTGGGTTTTCCAGAAATTTTTCCAGATATACCATTTCGTTGCCAAAAGCTGCTAAGGCTTCAGATTGAGTAACATTAATCGCGCTAAGTAAATGGGCTTCGCTGTGAACAACCCGCATACCACGACCACCACCACCACCGGATGCTTTGACAATAACGGGGTAGCCAATGTCTCGGGCAATGGCAAGTGAACGTTCTTTGTCACCCGTCAGCGGGCCATTTGAGCCTGGTACTGTGGGCACACCAGCTTTTTGCATAGCTTTGATGGCTGACACTTTGTCACCCATTAGTCGAATCACATCAGGTGAAGGGCCGATAAAGGTAAAGCCGCTGTTTTCAACTTGCTCTGCAAAGTCAGCATTTTCGGCTAAAAAACCATAACCAGGGTGGATAGCCACAGCATCAGTGACTTCTGCTGCGCTGATTAGGGCCGGAATATTTAAGTAGCTTTCAGTAGGGTTGTTAGGACCAATGCAAACGCTTTCATCTGCTAAGCGAACATGCATTAGTGATTCATCTGCTTTAGAGTGAACAGCAACGGTTTTAATGCCAATTTCTTTACAGGCTCGTAAAATCCGTAGTGCAATTTCCCCTCGGTTGGCAATGAGTACTTTCTCAAGCATGGTGGGTATCCTGCTACTGTCGGGTCGGTTTAAACGATGGTAAACAGCGGCTGATCAAACTCTACAGGTTGACCATTTTCCACCAGAATGGCTTCGATTGTGCCTGTTTTGTCAGCTTCGATCTGGTTCATCATTTTCATCGCTTCGACAATACACAAAACATCGCCAGCTTTGACATGTTGACCAACTTCAACAAAAGCAGGTGAGCTGGGAGAAGGTGCGCGATAAAAAGTACCTACCATCGGTGAGGCTACTTGATGACCTGTTGGCTTGGCTGCAGGTGCAGACTCTTCCTTTGTTTCGACTGGAGCCGCTGCTGCCGCAGTAATAGGTGCTGGAGCTGCTGGTGCAGCTACTGCATATTGAGCAGGAGCAATCATCGGTGAGTTAGCGTGCCGACTAATACGAACCGACTCTTCACCTTCTTTAATTTCCAGTTCATCAATACCAGATTCTTCTAGTAACTCGATCAGTTTTTTTACTTTTCTAATATCCATAGCGTCATCTCGGATAAATTGAACTTATTGTTGAAGCAAAAACAAAGCAGCAGTGTGCTGACATTTGTTGTGCTTTACTGGTTTTAAACTTTTTTGGTCTTAAATTTTGCAAAGGGCTAAAAATGCGGAGGGTATGCCTCTTTAGCCCTTAGTCTTCTAGATGTTTGATGGCTGCCTGTAGCGCAAGCGCATAGCCTTGAGTACCCAGCCCACAAATCACCCCAACAGCAACATCCGAAAAGTAAGAATGGTGCCGAAAAGGTTCACGTTGATAGACGTTAGAGAGGTGAACCTCGATAAAAGGAATCTCTACCCCTAATAATGCATCGCGCAGTGCCACGCTCGTATGCGTAAAAGCCGCAGGATTAAAAATAATAAAGTTAACCCCTTCACGCTTTGCGTCATGAATCCGTTCAATTAACTCGTACTCTGCATTACTTTGCAGTGTTTGTAGGTGATGACCATGATCAACAGCCTGAGTGGTCAGGGTTTGGTTGATATCGTCTAAAGTAGTTGAACCGTAAATAGCTGGTTCCCGAGTGCCTAATAAATTTAAATTAGGCCCGTGCAGCACTAAGATTGTTGCCATAAGTTAAGGCTCTCAACGTTTGAGCTGTCTCCGCTTGTACTACAAATCATGCCGACTGAGGTCATACTCAACTGCTGTCAGCAGTTGCCTTTGTTCGCTTGTGCTGACAGTAACGGGTAATGACAGAGTTAATGATCAAAAATGTAACGGCCGATTGTGCATAAAATGGCAGCTGCTGTCCACTATTTGCATGATTAAAGACTTTAAAAGCAAAGTCTCTAATATTGTATGCAAGATCGCGTAACTTTTTCCGTTTTTAGGGCTGAACTGGTAATTATAGAAGCAAATGCTCAAGCTTGCAGGAGTTAGCTGCGATTTAGCGTCGATCTTAAGTGATTTTCCAGGGAGTTAGCGGTTATCTCTCCCTGTACACGAAGATTTTCTAGCTCCTCACCGGTTCGGCTGAAGAAAAGCAGCGCTGGTGGGCCAAAAATTGAGTATTGTTTGAGCAGTTGTTGTTGGTCTTGATTGAAAGCGGTGATATCAAGCTTAATTAGTGAAAATTGGGTAAGAAGAGGCTTCACATTGTCTGCAGGAAGAACTTCTCTCTCTATAACTTTACAAGAAATACACCAGTCAGCGTAGAAATCAACCATGACTGGCTTTTGCTGATTTTTAGCCTTAGCTAGTGCCTGTTGTAACTCCTGGGTTGTGTAAATTTTAGTAAAACCCTGGTTGCTGTTGGCAGGGCTTGCGTTCACCTTACTGGCAAAAGAGAGGGGGCGAAGTGGGTCTTGCTGGCCTTGAGCGGCACCTATAATCAAGCAGACACCATAAACCATCATGACAATACCCAGAGACTGCCATAAGGCAGCCCAGCCTTTGGTTCTTTCAAACTGTAGCGCCCCCATATACACAGCACTACCAATTAATAACACAGCCCAAAGCACTAAGGTGACAGGGCCTGGTAGTACTCTTTCCAGCATCCACACTGCAACTGCTAGTAGCATTACGCCAAATACATTTTTCACGGCGTTCATCCAGGCACCTGCCTTGGGTAGTAAGCTGCCTGCACCTGCACCAATTAAAATCAGTGGAATACCCATCCCAATACTCAAACTAAACAGTGCAACACCACCAATCAGTGGGTCGCCCGTTTGGCTGATATAAGTTAACGCTGCTATTAACGGGGCTGAAACACAAGGAGAAACCATAACAGCTGATAGCATTCCCATAATAAATACCCCAGTGAAAGCACCTGCTGTTTGTTGTTCGCTCATGGCATGAACTTTTGCTTGTAGTGCTTGGGGTAGGCTTAAAGTGTATAAGCCAAACATGCTTAACGATAAAATGGCAAAGAAAATAGCAAATGGCACTAGCACCCATGCAGACTGAAGCTTTGCTGGCAAATTGAAGCTAATCCCTAGCGTGCCAACCAATACGCCAAGTAATGTATAGATTAAGCTCATTCCTGCTACATAAGTAATACTCAGCCACAGGCTTCTGCTTCGAGAGGTAGACTGCTTTTGCTGGCCAATGATCAGGCTGGATAGAATAGGCACCATGGGTAATACGCAAGGGGTAAAGCTTAGGGCAATGCCTCCAGCAATAAATGAAAAAATAATCAGAGCCCAGCTGCCAGAGGAAAGCAGAGAGAAAAGTTGAGATTTTTCTGAAGGCGGCACCGCAGTAACTTGTTTAGCGGAGGTATTAGCTGACCGAGACTCATTGGTTGTAGTTGATGCTTCTGCTGATGCAGTGTTTCCAGGGGTTAAAGCTAAATTAATAGTATGAGGTGGGTAACATAAGCCTGCATCCGCACAGCCTTGAAAAGTGACAGCCAATTCTGAAATAGCTTTGGTTTGGCTGAGGGGGATTTTTACTACGACATCTGCTGGGTAAACTTCCAGGTCTTTTTGTGCAAATTGGTCGAATTTAAATTCACCTTTAGGGTAGATCGGCTCTTTTAGGCTTACTCCATCAGTGAGTGACTGAAAGCGAAAGCGATCTTTGTAGAGGTAGTGTTCGGGGGTGACTTTGACAGTAATATGAGCTTCTTGATTAATCAGCTGGCCACTTATCTGGAAGGCTTCTTCAACAGGTAAAAATTCTGCATCACTAAGATAACTGGCAGGGTCGTCATTATTTCCAAATAAGTCATCAAGCCCGGCTTGTAAATTAACTGAAAAGAAGCAAAAAAAGATAAGAAAAAAGTGGGAAAGCCGATACATATCCAGGTTCTTCCAGTAGTTTTTTATGGGCTGATGATTTAACGACGTTTGACTAAGTTTTTATGTTGTGGTTCCGGTACAGGTATTCAGCAGTGCACTGCTCAAAAGTGCTACCTTCAATTTATCAGAGCGGCTAGCCAAAGAAAAACTTTCAGGCAAATATCAGCAAGCTCTAATTAGGGAAACAGAATAACATGGGATAAGAAACGAGTAGAAAAAATCTGATTAAACGATTAACTCTGTCTGGCTTGATAGACTTTTACGCAGTTTCGGCCACCATTTTTAGCCTCGTAAAGTGCCTTGTCTGCCTGTAATGACATCTCTTCACCATTACTTCCATCGAACATAGCCAAACCACAGCTAAAAGTAACTTGTAAGTCAGTAGGGTGGGCAGGTTGTTTCATTTGTGAAAAATGCTCTCGAATATCATCAAGTAAACCAACGGCAGCCTGCTGTCCAGTATTAGGCAAAATAATGGCAAACTCTTCGCCGCCATAGCGACCTATAGTATCGGTTTTTCTTAATCGCTGCTTCAAAAATAAAGCGAGACTTTTGATTACTCTATCGCCCATGGGGTGGCCATAAGTGTCATTGACGCTTTTGAATTTATCAATGTCAATCATAGCGAAGGCCAGCGGATGCTTATACTCTTCAGCCCGCATGACTTCAGTTTGCAGCTGCTGCAAAGTATAAGTGTGGTTGTATAAGCCAGTTAAACTATCGCGGATCATTCGAGACAGTAAGGTTCTTGCTCGCTCACCACGATTTCGTACGGTCATAATCAGGTGACGAGGCTTGATAGGTTTGGTTAAAAAATCATCGCCACCTTCACCCATCGCAACGAGTTGCTTATCAATATCTCCTTCTGCTGACAGGTAAATAATAGGAATACTGACGTACTTCTCCTGCTGTCTGATTACCTTGGATAGTTCCATGCCATTACAATCTGGCATGTACATGTCCATGATAATTAAGTCAGTCTCAAACTTTTCCAGAACATCCATCACTTCCAGGGGCTTAGTGACTACCTGGGTAATAATGCCGGCTTTATTTAAGGTGCTTTGAGTGAAGTAAGCTTGAGCTTTAGAGTCATCAACAATCAGTACACGATAAGGGTCGTTAAGTGTAATCCGGGTGAGTTGCTCAATCCGTTCTATTACATGGCCAGCCTCTAAACCGTGGGTATAAAACTCACAACCATTCGCTCGTGCTGCCTCTAAACGAGTAAGAATGTTGTCATCTTCATCACAATAAAACAGAATAGGGATCGGAGTTTCTATTTGAGCCTGGATATTGTTGACTAGCTCAATGCCTGCTCGTTTTTCTCCACCAAAGTCAACATCGATAACGATTACGGCGGGATAGCGGTTTTCAAAGCCCTTCATAAACTCATCGTGGGTGTGAAATACTTTAGCTCTTAAGCCAAAATACTCCATCTGCTTCAGTAGTTTGGTGGCCATGCTAAAGTGGTTAAGGCCTATATAAATGGGCTTGCTGGTAGGAATTGAGCCGATTTCAATGGATGTATCACCTTTGCGCAGGGCGGTGTAACTGAGCTTGATAATCAGGTCGTTGAGGTGGCGAATAACGTCGCTGTTAGGGGCTTTTTCTTCATTAAAGTCTTGTAAAACTTCGCTGATTTGCTTGGCAATATCAGAGTGAGCTTGTTGTTTAAAGCGCTCTGCATACTTCAGCAGTTTTTCGTTAGCTCGCTGAAACTCGGCTAACCACTGCTTTGACCAGTGTTCTTTATTAAGTCGATGCCAGCATTCAATAACCTGGCGGGCGCGGTTTGTTACGCGTTGGGCGAAATGATCCTTTAAACGTGCAGTTTGTGAGGTGGTTGATGGCTTTACTACAAGCTCAGTCATAATAAAATTGAAGGCCCTTTAGTGCATCTTACAAAATGGCGATTCCGTAGTGAGTAAGCAACATTGTTTACAGTAATTGGTTTTCTTGTAAGTTATAGGTTATAGCGAGGTTTGACTCAACTATTCACCTATTACTTAATACTCGACACAATTAACTAGCTTAAGTCATATAAAGCAACTGGATAATTATTACTATGCTGCATAACGTAGTACTTTTTTGGCTGTCAGCCCTCATGGCAGTTAATCTTGCTGGCTGTCAACCGTTGGTTGAATTTGCCGATGCTCAGCAAGCTGACAATAGTCAGCCTGAGAAAGAGCAAAGTCACCTTCAAACCCAAATAGCTTGGCTTTTACTAGAAGCAGAGGATGCCTTCAAGGAACGGCGTCTAACTACACCAGAAGGTGATAATGCCTTGAGCTATTATCGTGAAGTAATTCGCTTACAACCTGATAACGTTGAGGCAAATCAGGGAATTGAGCAAATAGTAGAGCAGTACGCTATATGGGCGCATCGGGCAGCTACACAGCAGCGCTGGGGAAAAGCTAAAGAGTACCTGGAAAAAGCCCAGCAAATTAAGCCTGATCACCCTAACTTACAAGAAATAGCGGATCTGATTAAGCAAGGCCAATCTAAGTAATCCCCCAATTACAAGCCTTACCTACTCCTCTTTGACTATGCTTATCTACAGTAGTGGCTTAAGACGCAAGCCACTACTTCTCTATGACAGCTAAGAGCCTAACTAACTGCCTTTATATAAAGCAGGTTAGGGGGAATAGGTGAAGTGAGTGGTAACGCTAGGAATAGCTGCAAGAACTAAGCATCAATTAGGACTCTTCCTCGCCATTGCCGGCTTGCTGAGCTTAACCTGGGCAAATGAGCTGAGTTTATCTCAGGCGCTTTTGCAACAGGTTCAAACAAGTTATGGCCAAACAGCTGTGAACCGTTTAAAGCAATGGCAACAATTAGTAGAAAAAAGCCAACACTTACCTGAACCTGAAAAACTCAAAACCGTTAATAAGTTTTTTAATCAATTAGGCTTTGTTAACGATATTGATCATTGGAAAAAAGAAGATTATTGGGCGACACCTGTTGAGTTTATGGCATCAGGAGCAGGTGATTGTGAAGACTTTTCTATAGCAAAATATTTCACCTTACGTTTGCTCGGTGTGGCTGATAAAAAAATGCGGATTACCTATGTTAAAGCATTAAGCCTTAATCAGGCCCATATGG
Organism: Spartinivicinus poritis; assembly: GCF_028858535.1. NCBI lineage: Bacteria > Pseudomonadati > Pseudomonadota > Gammaproteobacteria > Oceanospirillales > Zooshikellaceae > Spartinivicinus > Spartinivicinus poritis. The sequence continues at coordinate 49,794 of NZ_JAPMOU010000004.1, read as the reverse complement.
TATTGAGTTACTTTCCTGAAGGTCAGCGAATTCCACTGGTATTAGATAATTTGGTAGGGGAAATAGTGCCTGCAACGCAGCGTAAAGATTTATTGCCCGTCTATAACTTTAATGGTGATGGGTTATGGCTTGCCAAGCAGCGTGGTGAGGGTAAGCGGGTAGGTAAATCGACACGCATTAGTTTGTGGGTAGAGCTGAGAGAAAGGATGCTTAAACAGCAACGAGGTGAAGAGTTGTAAATGGTGCTACATCCTATAAATAAGGAGCCCTGAAATGACGGTATTAAGGCTGTTACTGATATTTTTAACCCTGATTATTGTCGTGCTATTTTCAGCAAGCTTTTTGTTGAATGTTTATGATGCTCGCGCTTATTTACAAGAGCAGCTTGAGTCACATGCTCAGGATACGGCAACCTCGCTTGGCGTGTCGATTGCTGCGGTACAAAGTGATGATACGGCAATTATTGACTCGATGATCGATGCAATATTTGATCGCGGCTATTATCAGCAAATTATTTTTTCCGATAATAATGACAAGGTTTTAGTAAATAGTGAACAGCCAGTGAGGTTAGAAGGTATACCAAATTGGTTTGTTAATTGGATTAACTTGAATGCTCCTACGGCGACAACTGAAGTGAATCAGGGCTGGGTGGTGCTGGGTAAGTTGTCGGTTACTAGTCATCCTGGAATTGCTTATCGCAATTTGTGGCATAAAACCAAGTCAAACTTAGTGCTATTTGGGTTGGTAGCGGCAGCTTCCTGGTTGGCTCTGACATTATTATTAAAGTTAGTCCTGAAACCGCTTTCCCTATTAGAAAAGCAAGCCAAGGCTATTTGCGAAAAACAGTTTGAAGTACAACCACAGCTACCTAAAACTCGTGATTTAAGGCGCGTAGTTGAAGCGATGAATAGAATGGCTAAACGCTTGCAGCATTTATTTAGTGAGCAGGTTGAAATCATCGAACGGCTAAGAGACCAGTCTCACCGTGACCATATTACTGGGTTGCCAAATCGTCAGGCATTTGATAACCGAGTTAATGCCTGGATGGAGTCTGAGCATGGTGAGTCAGGTGGAGGATTAGTGTTGCTGCAAATAAGACACTTGGAGCAACTTAATTTAGAGCAAGGTCGAGAAGCTGGGGATGCACTTATTAAACAGGTAGCAGAACAGCTTACCGAAGTGTTTCATGGTTTTCCTGGGCATGTGCTTAGCAGGCGTAGCGGGGGGGACTTTGCTGTATTTATTCCGCGTATGTCAATGGAGTTACTACAAAATACAACAGAAACACTTTATCGCCAGTTGATTGGGCTCCAGTTGTTAGAAAGTATTCGGGCCCCTGATAGTTTGCATGTAGCTGCAGTGTTACGATTAAATCGTTGTGCTTTAGTGCAGCTATTAACGGATGCCGACATTAGTCTACGACAATTGCAGTCAAAAGGAGCTAGTGGTTGGTCTTGTAGTAAAGTAGAACCAGAGCAGGCTAGTTATATGGATTGGTCTGCCAGTAAATGGCATCAGCAGCTGAAAAGCATATTAGCTAATAAGTCTCTTATGCTTTATAGCCAGCAGATTTACGACAATAAACGACAGCTGTTGCAGCGAGAAGTACTGGCCAGAATTCAGCTGGAAAATGATATTATTTCAGCAGGCATATTTTTGCCTATGGCAGAGCGATTTGGTTTGGCAGAGGAGTTTGATAAATTAATTGTTGAGTTAGTTATTCAGCACGTGCAGCAACAGACTGCTGACTGCCCATATTGTGTTAATTTATCGCCTAGGTCATTGCAAAGCGAAGCGTTTAGTAATTGGTTACTTGATAAATTTGATCAGCATCGCTCTTTATTATCACAGTTGGTGTTTGAGGTGCCTGAATACTGTGTGCAACTGGCACTACCCATTATGCAACAACTAGCAACTAGGCTTAGTAAGCTGGGAGGAGCGTTTAGTATTGACCATTTTGGAGTAGGGGCCAATGCTTTTGCTTACTTGCAAAGCTTGTCAGTTCACTATCTTAAAGTCGACAGTAGTTATTTAAAGCAATTGTTGGATAGTAAAGACAACCAGTTTTTTATTCAGTCGCTGGTGCAAATTGCTCATAGCCGCGATATCACCATCCTGGCGGAAGGGGTTGAGGTAGAAGAGGTATGGCAGTTGTTGCTGAGTTTGGGAGTAGATGGCGGGCAGGGTTATTTATTGCATCGCCCAGAAGCTATTTAAATAACAGTGATAAGGATTATTCAAGTCAGGCTTTATCGTTATATAATCTAACGCTATCGCGCTAAGTATGGAAGAGAAGCCAATATGTCAATTGATTCGATAAAACTGAGTTTATTTCGATTTGTAGAAAAGGTGCCTTTAGCAAGAGGCAAAGTAATGAAAAGTGTTATAGGCATTGTGGCGGTACTAGCTATAGTTAGTTTTGCAATTGGTAGCTACTGGAGTATCGAGCCAGACGCCTTTAGTGTGAAGGAAAATGCCAAACAAAAAGCTGAAGCACTGCAGGTGGAAGTTGTGCCTGGTTTTACAACATCTGCTACTTTATCAACGGTTGCAAACACACTGTTAAATAAGTCAGGTGGCTACCTTTCTAATGATCTTATGATCCCTGGTGTCTTATTAGATAATATTCCAAGCTGGGAATTTGGTGTTTTAGTTCAAGTGCGTGATTTATCTAGAGCTATGCGGAAAAGTTTTAGTCGCTCACAGTCACAATCTGTAGAGGATAAATTGTTAGCTAAAGCAGAGCCTAAGTTTAGTTTTGATAATAAAAGTTTTATCTTGCCGAGTACAGAAAGTAAATATGAAGAAGGTGTTCAACTCTTAAATAACTATATTGAAAAGTTAGCTGATCCTAGTAAGCCAGATGCTCAGTTTTATACACGGGCAGATAATTTGAATGACTGGTTACGAGACGTGGAGAGTCGACTAGGTAGCTTGTCACAACGGTTAAGTGCTAGTGTTGGAAAAGAGCGGCTGAATCTAGACCTTGCTGGAGACCCGGATGCAGAACGGGCTACTTACCAGCAGTCTGAGCAATATGATAAAACACCTTGGCTAGAAATAGATAACGTATTTTATGAGGCCAGAGGAGCTGCTTGGGCATTGATTCATTTCTTAAAAGCAGTAGAAGTTGATTTTGCTGGTGTGTTGAATAAAAAGAATGCTTTGATTAGTTTGAAGCAAATAATTCGTGAGCTAGAGGCGACTCAGGAAACGGTGTGGAGTCCAATGGTGCTCAATGGAGGAGGGTTTGGTTTTTGGGCGAATCACTCACTAGTAATGGCATCCTATATATCAAGAGCTAACGCAGCAATTATTGATTTAAGAAAGCTGTTACAGAAAGGTTAGCCTGCATATTTCAGCAGATAAATGTAATTTACATTAAACTTTTATCTAAAAGCCGTGTCCAAACCACGGCTTTTTTGTTTGTTATTTTTACAAGGCTTGTAACGTATAACCAAAAAAAATTTTAACTCGCTGATTTGTATCGTGTTCTAGAACTGGTTTAAGAATTGCTTATTTACTGCTGCAAGTGTTTAAGGACTAGCGTTTCTAAAATAAGAGCCAAGTGTATAGGTTGTGGTTCATTTATAAAGGTATAAATCAACAAGCGTGTTCATAAAAAGTACCCATGAAAAGTGCCTATGATGAGTCTAGGTTAGCTGTTGTCGTGAGAAGCTATTTTAGTATGAAGCTGCTGCCGTATGGTTTCATAATTGAGAGCGGCTCATGTGGAAATAAAGCAATGGTTTTATATTTGAACTGCTAAAGTGAAGAATACGGAATAGTAAACCCAACTATTTATGACTCTCTTCACAGTATAGTGTATTTGATTATTTGAGATTTGGGTATAAACTGTCGTCTTTTTGGCTTGACGTAAGTCATTTAAACCAGCTGTCAAAGGCTGTTAAAACGAAAAACACCAATCCATGTTATTTTTACTAACGATTAGTACTGGCGTTCACGCGTATAATAATAGGGAAATGAACAAGTAGCAAATTAATTTGTTAATATTTACTTATGTCTCGGTATTCCCTAACAAAGGCTTGCAACGTCGGCTGTGAAGAATTAAAGCAATATTGCCGTAAAGCTAGATTCGTCACAACTTATTTAGAGGTGTAGAAAAATAGTATGAATACCCACAATGAAGGGTGTAACTAGGAGAGTAATAGTCGATGTTGAAATTAACTATTAAAAAGGGCCATGCCATTTGTATAGGGGATGATGTTCGTATAGAGTTTGAACCTGAGCACTATAAAGACAAAATTCATGTCAAAACCAAAATATTTGCTCCTGATGAGGTGCCGGTAAAGCGTTTAGAGATTTATGAAAACAGAGAAGAAATAGAGAAAGACTTAAATGATTATTTTAAGCGTGTTAAGAAAAATAAGCAGAAAAAGCAGTTGTTGAAAGGCAATAACTTTAAAAATAGTCAAATAAAAAGTTCTAGTTCACCTCAATTTGGAACATATCGAGCTAAACATACTTGCTTACCTGTTGTAGATCAAATAAATACCTCTGTTGAAAGCCCTGTAAGTGAGAATAAGAAACAGCCAAAAATTATCTTTAAAAAGAAGCGAATGTATAACCCTCTGAAAGCTACTAAAACAGTTCAGCCTCAGTTTGAAGTTGAAACAACAAGCAATTAATGGCCTTAGGCTTAGCTATCTAAATCCAGCTCAAGCAGTTCAGCAATTTTACCCGAAGATGGCTGGCTCTTTAAAAGTCTGAAGCTAATGGGGCGACTGAATTTGGCTGAGAGGGTTAATTGGTTTGGGCTGTCAACAAAACTTTTTAATGCATCAAGCCAGTCCTGTGCGTTATTTTTTGCAATTTGTTGAGACTCCCAAAGTGTTAATAGTTGTTGGTAGTGTGGTTCAGAAAGTAGCTCTATAATAGTAGAGTCTGGGGTTTTAACTTGGGACAGTTGGAACCACTGCTGAAATTTACGAATAAACCCTTGGTCTTGATAAGTGGCCTGTAGCTGCGTTAAGCGAACACTTTCCCAATCTGTCTGGCTGCTAAATAGGTTAGTAAGGCTGGGCTGTACACCATCCGTTTCGAGCAGTGATAATCTATCTAAGGATAGTTTAGCACTAATTTCACCTAATTGGTTGGCACTGGTTTTGAGGTTGAGGGTTAATAAATCATCTGGCTGATCATAAAGCCAATCTACCTGAAAATTAATGGGTAGTTTGTCATAGCCCATTGCAACCAACATATATACAAACTGATTGTCACCAATGGTTCTGTATAATTCAGCATCTTCAATTAGCTTGGCTTTATAACCAGTTATACTTAACTCGCCTTGTTGTAAATTAGCTAAGTCTTTAAAATGGGTAAAGCTGGTTTGAAGCGTTTCTGCCTCTAAATTAAATGCAGGCAAATTGCCCCATTTGCTTGTTCCACCTTGATGTTTTAATACTGGTTGGCTGAGAGTGATAATACCAGTAACAGGGTTTATTGAAATACCTTGGTAAGTTAGATATTGGTCTAGTTCTACCTCTATTAACGCATTTTCAAATTGCTGGACAGCATTAAATTGCAAATAAAACCAGCCTCCGGTGAGAATACCAATAATACAGCCAATAATTATTAGAACTCTGGTCATATATGCATGATCCCTTATTGCCACTCTGTCATTTGGTAACGCTCTAGCACCAACTGAGTTACATCGTTATATTCACGGCAGGCTTCTTGCTCACAAGCCTTTACTTTGTCGACAAATATTTGCGGAATTAAAAAGCCGTTGTTAGAAATTTTATTTGGGTTGCCTTTTACCTCTCCCCACACCAGGTACCAGCCTAACTGGTTAATCTGGCCCGTGTTGTGTAATTCAATAGGATAAGGCCAGTCAACAGTGGCAGGGTTGCCAAGATTATTGACTTTAACCAAAACAAAGGTTTTTAGTTTATTATGGGTATAGAAAAATTGAGCAGCTTGTAATAGTGGGTTATTAATCTGATCAACATCGTCGTATAAGTAAGTAAGCCGATCTGCTAGGGAAGCTTTTTTTAAGCGTTTTGTATCGATCTGGATACGATTTGCCAAAGAACCTTGTGATAGCGCAGTTTGCGTTGCCTGATTAATATTGCCTGCAACATAGTTTTTGATGGAGTCACTAGCAACCAGCCATTGCTCATTTTGTTTAGTAAATTGAGCGGTATAGAGCATATTGCTATCTATTTTTAACGGTAAGTCCAATTGATTCATTGCATAAAGCTTATAACTTTTAGTTGAATGGCTAATCGTTGCTGCTTTCCCGCTTATGGCGTGTTCAAACTGTTTAATTAATCGAGTATTTTGAAATAAAGACTTATTTTTAGTCAGGGCTATAATGGCTCCATTACTAAAACTCCAGCCCTGGCTGGTATGAAGTAAAACACCAATCAGTTGTGTGTCAAATACTGGTAGTTCACCAAGGTAAAAAGTTAATGCTTCTCTTTTATCTAATCGTGTACGATGAAGTAAAATCTTTTTATTAATAACAACGTTGTAATCAAAGTGGTAACCTAAATAAAAATTACCCTTCAGTTGTTCATAAACCCGGCCATCATAAAAACTAACATTAGCCACTCCCTGTCCATAGGCTAGGCGGTTTTCATCACATCCTAGTCCTTGAGGTTTAAGAACCAATAGTTTTTGTTCTCGAGGGTTATTTAAGTGATTAATTTTAAGCTTACAGCGCCAGTCATTAGTTGATATTTCAAAATCCTGGGCACCAGCTGAATACTTAATGCTCTGTTGTGAACTAGGCGGTTGCCAGTATGAAATAGCATTTTGCAAAGAAGGCTTTTCAGGTTTTTCAGTAGGCTGCCTTGTAGTGGCTAGTGAATTAACTTCAGGCTGTGGTGCTGTGGTAGACGATGTGGTGGTGTTATTCACTGCCTCAGGTGCAGACTTTAAAATTGCTACTTGCCAGGCTAACTGGTCTTTAGTGCTGGCTTTTGCGGTTAAGTGTAACTGGCCGTGCTTATCTTTACCTTTAATATCCAGTTGATGAGCCTGATCACATTCAGTAGGTAATACGGCACCTATTTTTTTTATAAAAGCCCCAATATTATTAGATTTAAAAATAGCTGGGTTTGCAGCTCTTAGCTCAATATTGACAACACGATGGCACCAGTTATCACCTTGATAAATAGCAAATACTTCAATACCAAATTTCTTTGAATAGGCGACACGCTTTTCAGTCGTTGCCAGTGATGTATTAACTGTCAGCGATAAGGCAGTTAATACAATGTAGCAAAGCCACTTCAGCGATGGCCGCAAAACCACTATGCTTGCAAATACTGCATTAAAAATCGACTTTGCTGCACTCATGACCTTTTGCAACACCCCTTTAAGATCAGATCAAAACAGACTGAAAACTGCTTGAGCTGGAACGTTCGTTTAATAAAACACAAAAACGTAGCGGAGCTACGTTTTGTATTTTTAATGAGGGCGGATGAAGGGAACAGAATATTAAAATACAGGTTGTTGGGTGAACTATCCTGATTTAAATAATTTCCCATGCACCATCAGCTCCTTTACAGGCGTTGAAGGTTTCTGTGGTTTCTTTTCCTTTGCTGGTTATTTTGTAATCCATATTTCTGCAGTCAGTTTGAGCAACGACTTTATCTTCTACTAGTTCAATTTCATCAAGGTTAACACTATCCAAGTCAATTGCGCCTGACTGATCTTTTTTAACTTGCTCCAGGGTAACTCCACCATCACGCATAGCGACTGCCTGGTATTCTGATGAGGTAGCAGCGCTGTGAGGTTTTAGAAAAGAACTGCTGACATAACCTAAGGTAATGTTATTTTTAGCCACTAAAATCCAGCCGCTTTTAGTGCGACCCACAGCAGTAATCACATCCCCAGAGTTAAGGCCACCGACTTTATTGCCAATTGTGCTGGGCATATTGCGAATATTCACGCTCTTGACTGCTTTATAGGGCTTGCCAATTAATGTCATATTGGCAACAGGCTCTACCCGCTTATCCCTAACAATTGAAACTGGGCGATTTTCAGAGCGGCTATTGGATGGAGTGATAGTTGCGGATGCGTCAGTTTTGCTACTCTTCCAGACAACGGGCTGGTTGTCTTTGGTCTGATTAAGCACATCTACTGAACGTTGTTGCAAGGCGATTCGATCTTGCTCATCAAGATGCGCACCAATACGGTTACCCACATAAGCACCAATGAGGGCACCAGTTAAAATGGCTATTTTTCGACCTTTGCCCTTGCCTACTTGTGAACCAGCTAAGGCCCCTGCAACACCGCCAATTGCAGTACCAAGAGACTCTTTATTGAGGTTTAAGTTCTCACAGCCAGAGCTGAATGCAAGGCTGGTGCAAATGGCGCATGCCAAAAGTGTTTTCTTCATGTCATGTTCCCTGTACTTCTCTCTATAAAGCAATTACCTGAGCCGAGACCAATAATAGCGGTAGTTTTACTTTGCTCCAAAGCATAACCCAAAAAATGTGCCAATTGATCTGCGATATGTGATTTTCCTCAAACCCATTATTATCTTAAGCCTAAATAATAATGGGCATTCAATGTACAGATAGCCTTATCTAAACATAGCTTGTTACTCAGGCCTTGACTGCTAACTTTAACCTGTGAATAACAATTATGCTATTAGCCAAATTGGCAATTGGTATTTACTGGTGAGTTGATCAAACTGCTTGAGTAAACGTTAATTTAAATAATAATTAATCAGCTAAATCGGTAGTAGCAGCGATTGTTGAATGTTAGGTCGTTGTTTTATCTGTGGCAATGATATTAGGGTGCAATTGATCCAACGGTATGGATAGGCCGTTGTCTGTTACTATGCGGGCATGGTAGCGTTTTAACTGTCTTGGCTCTTTAACTCCGCAAGAGTGAGCAATTACACCTACATAATGCGTCATGTTTCTTACATAGTTGGCGACACGAGTCGTTTTATCTATCACTACCAGTCCTTTTTGTAGCCTTGGGTTATGAGTCGTGATACCAGTGGGGCAAGTATTTTTATTGCATTGCAACGCTTGAATACAACCTAAGGCAAACATAAACCCTCTTGCAGAGGTAACAAAGTCTGCACCCAGGCATAACGCCCATGCTACATCGGCAGCATTAATTAATTTACCTGAAGCAATTACTTTGACACGATCCCTTAAACCATATTCGGATAGTTTATCGACAACCAGTGGCAGGCTTTCTTTTAAGGGTAATCCCATATAATCCATTAAGCTCATCGGGGCTGCACCAGTGCCACCATCAGCACTATCAATGGTAATAAAGTCTGGCGCAGTTTCGATGCCACGCTCATTGATTAGCGCAAATAGTTGGTCAAGCCAGCCATAAGCCCCAATAACAGCTTTAAAACCAACTGGCTTACCTGTTACTGAGCGGATGTGTTCAATCATATCAAGCAGGTCTGCTACTGATTTTATGTCTGGATGGCCATTGGGGCTAATTGAACTTTGGCCTTCTGGTATGCCGCGAATGGCGGCAATTTCTGCAGTCACTTTTACTGCGGGCAAAATACCACCTTTACCAGGTTTGGCGCCTTGGCTCATTTTTATTTCAATCATTTTTACTTGGCTATGGTCTGCGATGATTTTTAGTTTTTCATCACTTAAACTGCCATGCTCGTCCCTTACACCGTATTTAGCAGTGCCAATTTGAAATACTAAATCACAGCCGCTTTCTAGGTGGTAAGGTGATAGCCCTCCTTCGCCAGTATTCATCCAGCAGCCAGCCTGTTTAGCTCCGTGTGACAAGGCTTGTACAGCAGGTTTTGAGATAGCGCCATAACTCATTCCAGAAATATGGAAAATACCTGAGGTGATGTATGGCTGTTTACAGTAAGGGCCAATCGTAATGGGCTGAGGATCAACGGCATCGGCTTCTAGCGTAGGAAATGGACAGTTAACAAATAATACTGTTCCTGGCGGGTTTAAGTTGCGAGTTGAGCCAAATGCAATGGTGGAGTCCAGGTTTTTGGCTGAGCGATATACCCAGCTCCGTTGGGCCCGATTAAAGGGAAGTTCCTCTCGGTCCATGGCGAAAAAGTACTGACGAAAAAACTCACCTAAATGTTCAAAAAAATAGCGAAATCGGCCAATAATTGGGTAGTTACGGCGGATAGCGTGAGTCGTTTGAGTGACATCAATGATATAAAAAGTAACAGCTACAATGATCAAGGAGAGGATGGCGAGTAAAATGAGGCCAACAATCAAGTTGCTGCCTGTCATGAAAATTTCTTGCAAAGTGTCCATAGCTATCTCTCGATACAGCTCATCACCTATATTATGTCAGCTCAGGCGTTCGCGTGTTTAATTATAGTGGCTAGCAGATGGCGTGGTGTTAAGCAGGCTTGGTGCCTGTTAAAATTCACTAAATCCAACAGTAAAATTAATATATTTAACGGTTAGAGTATATCTTTTATGGCAAAACGAGATCCATCTGATAATAGTCGACTAGTGTATTCTACTGATCAAGGAAGAATCAAACCTACTGAAGCAGAGGAAACTATATCGGAGACTTTTGCTGATGGTATGGCCAGAGTACGCCGGGAGGTAAAAGGCAGAGGTGGTAAAACAGTTACCACTATCCAAGGTTTGCCCCTGACAGGAAATGACCTAAAAGCATTAGCAAAAAAGTTGAAGCAGCGTTGTGGTACAGGGGGAGCAGTGAAGCAGGGGGTGATTGAAATACAGGGTGATCATTGTGATACCCTGATAGCTGAGCTTAATAAATTAGGGTATCCAGCTAAACGAGGAGGGGGATAAGCACCCTGTGAATAAAATGGAGAAAAAAATACTCGTTGCCGATGATGATCCCCATATTCGTCAGGTTATTGTGTTTGCCTTACAGAAGGCTGGTATGTTGCCTATCGAAGCTAAGGATGGGCTGCAGGCCGTACAGTTGTTTGAACAACACCAGCCTAGTCTGATTATTTTAGATATCAATATGCCAGAGCTAGATGGACTGGAAGTGTGTAAAGCTATTAGAAAAAGCTCTGAAGTGCCTATTTTGTTTTTGTCATCACGGGATGATGAGGTAGATAAAATAATTGGCTTGGAAATAGGTGGTGATGACTATGTAACCAAGCCATTTAGCCCCAGAGAGTTGGTTGCCAGGGTAAATGTAATCCTAAAGCGAGTGCAGCCTGTTACTAATGAGCAACAGGCACCCCAACAGCCAGCAGAGGAATATGCAAAATTAACCCATGGTTTATTGGTGCTTGAGCCAGAAACACATCAAGTGTTTTGGGATGGCCAGCTGGTTAAACTAACAGCAATGGAATTTTCCATTATTCATTGTTTTATGCGGCGCCCAGAAAAAGTGTTTGATCGTGATAGTATTATGAATGTTGCCTACGATATGAACATCCACGTCAGTGGCCGTACAATCGATAGCCATATTCGGCATATCAGAAACAAATTTCAGCAGGCTGGTTGTGAATTAATTATCGAAACGGTTCATGGTGTCGGTTATCGACTAGCTAAAAAAGCATGTTAACAAACAACAAGCGATATCAAGGGAAGCTGCGTTTACGCACAGTGTTTCTTATAGTTAGTTTAGTTGTGCTGGTTTTACCCTTAGGCAGTATATTTTTCTTTAGAATTTATGAAAATGAGCTGGTCAGGCAAACGGAATTATCACTGATTTCTCAAGCTGCAGTAATTGCTGCCAGCTATAAACAGCAAGTGGCGAATCTGATCACAGCTAAATCGAATTATGGTGTAAAAATAAATAACGAGGCAAAACCAAAAATTGATAACTATTATACGCCTATTTATCCTCAAATTGATTTAGCTAAAAATAAATCACTCCCTTCCAGGCCCGATGGCATAACACCGCAAACCCCGGCGGATACAGTTGCCGTGCAGGCAGGAAAACTGTTAACAGTGGTATTGCTTGACTCTCAAAAAACGACCCTCACAGGCATTAGATTACTGGACTATCACGGTAACGTTATTGCTGGCCGTTCAGAGTTGGGGTTATCTTTTGCTCATATCAGCGAAATAAAAGCAGCCATGGAAGGGCATTATACTAGTGTCATCAGGCAGCGTATTTCTGATGAGCCACCACCAGCATTGGCCTCAATCAGTCGCGGTACTGGTATTAGGGTGTTTGTTGCCTTACCTGTCATTCATCGTGATCAGCTATGGGGGGTGGTCTATCTTTCCCGCACCCCTAAAAATATTTTAAAGCACTTATATGCTGAAAAAGACAAGGTGATTCTGGCTGGTGCTACCATCATTGTATTAACTTTTTTACTGGCACTTTTTACTTCTTATGCCATATCTCAACCCATTTACCGACTAATTCAAAAAACGGCTAGGGTATCTGAGGGTGACCAACAGTCAATGGAGCCATTAGAGCATCCTGTGACCAAAGAGCTGGAGTTATTGTCAAAAAGCTTTTCCAAAATGGCCAAATCGCTGCACCAGCGGTCGGAATATATTCGTGAATTTGCTGCTCATGTATCCCATGAATTAAAAACACCGCTTACCAGTATTCAAGGGGCAGCAGAATTACTCATCGACCATATTGATGAAATGGAAACCAATACTAAACAGCAGTTTTTGTCGAATATCCAGCAGGATACAGACAGACTGAAGCGTTTAGTGACTCGCTTGTTGGAGTTAGCCAGGGCTGATAGTCAGACCAGTGATAATGAAACCGCTGACTTAATGGTAGTCTTAAATAAACTGTCATCACGTTATCAAGAAACTGAGCTGCAGATTGCGCTACCGAAACATCACAGTTGTAGGATAACAATTACGGCTGATAACCTTGAAACAATCCTGATAAATTTATTTGATAATGCGAAACAACATGGAGCAACTAAGATTGACACCTATCTTAAAACGAGTGGACAACTGATTGAGTTAACAATTACAGACAATGGCAGTGGGATATCTCAAGCGAATAGCGACAAAATATTCACCCCTTTTTTCACCACAAGAAGAGAACAGAGTGGTACCGGGCTTGGTTTAAGTATTATCAAGTCGTTAATGGAAGCATGCCAAGGAAGTATTATCCTGGCTGATACTGAGATAGGTACCAGTTTTGTTTTGCAGTTCAGGCAGGCAGATCAATAAAGCTAAATATCTATGACAACTGGTGTAATCTAATAACGGTGCTGGTGTTGAAGAAGTAGTTATCTTATTTTTGTGCATGGACCACTAGTACTATTCTTAATGAAAAAATATAGTAGCTGACTTTCCAGAATACCGTTGCTAAGGACTGTTCAATGCATACCCGTTTCACCGTTGGAGATCAAACCTACGAAATTCATTATCGTGGGTATCCCAGTGAAGACGACTTTTTTGAAAAGCTGTTTCATAGCTATGATGAAATGCGACAGTTTTTGGATGAAAGTTGCAGAAACGACCCTATGCTGGAAAGCAAGCTGACTAGTCTTGCGGGAGAGTCAGGCGCAGGGAATGTCAAAGAACGTATCGTTCAAAAAATTCAAGATGGCGTACTGCAAATCAGTATTCAAGGCGTGCCAACCCGCATTCCCTTTAATGTCAAACCCCGCAAGTCGAAAGAGCCTGAGTATATCCCAGAGCCGGTTCGGCCTGATCGAGAAGACAAGCTCGATCTGGATTATAAAATAGTCGTCGAAGTAGCAGGTATCTGCCAGGATATGAACCAGGTAGTGGTATATGGCAATCGTCAAGCTGGCTTGATTGAACTCAACGAAGGCGCGACGCCTTACAAAAAAGACGGCACTTTGCACCGTAGCCTGGTTACAATTAGTAACATTCCCAATCAGCCGCGCAACCTGGGTTTACGCATATCGATGCATAAATCGAATGCCTCTGCCACTGAGCCTCCACTGAATCTGCCGTTTGTTGAAAATGTACTTCCCGTTCATAAAGACACTGAAATGGAAGAGTGGGATAACGTGATAATCCCAGTGAAACCGCTTGGCTATATTACAGAAAACAAACTACGGCCCGAGTCGGATATTTTGCCTCATGGCGGCTGGGTGTATGTGTTTAAAGAGGGGAAAGTGTGGCGAGAACTACTCGTCAATAACCACCAAACCTATCGTGACACACGATTACACTACTACCGCAGTATGCGAACTAATCAATTCGCCATGGACGATTCAGAAAAGCGTAAAGCATTAGGTGCAGTTTTCCATACCATCTGGATACCATTTAAAGCCAACGGTAGCATTATAACCGGCTATCGAATGATGTACTCCCGCAAACAATTAACCTGGGAGCAAATAGACCAATTAGAAAACAGCCCAGTCGCCCTAGAAAAGCGCACCACACCGATTGATGCCATTGATATTTACCAAAGCAGCAAACACTTCGATTTAAACAGCGGCCCAGTCGGCCCCATTGCCCCCGCATTATTAGACCAAAACCCAGAAGTCATACCCCCACCAGAAAACCCCAGAAAAAAGCACTCCAACTACTTGGATGAACACCGGGGGGATAAGTTTGCAGTGGTGTATTTGGATGCAGTGCCCAAGGTGCTTCAACTTTACATACAGCAAGATATTAAGCTGATAAATGAACAAAAGGATGACATTTTTTATTTGGGTACAACTGATGAGAGCTGGTATGAACAAATAACTTTAAAGGAAGCAGAGCCTATTAATGACAGTTGGATAAAGATTGCTTTTGAAGATCCTCCTGAAGGGGGGGAATATGATTTGATTCGTGTGCCAGTTAATGAATTAAATGCACCAGAGTTTATCTTAAAAGGTCAACCTTATAGCAAGTTACAAGAATTAACTATAGCTGGCTCTAAAGCAGCCCAGACAGATAAGTCTAAGACAGATTAGCTTTTTTGATGAGAGCTAATAAAAAATTTGGCAGTATGTATGGAATAAGAGGATGTCGCGAAAGGGTACTGGAGAGTTAATATGAAGCAACAGGGTATTCTTCCACTGCTCTACAAGGCCATCCATGGCCTTTAGAGCTTTAGCTGTTCCCGACAGCCGTTCTAGAACACCCTATCACTCCATATTCCCCGGCTTTAGCGGCGACTTCCAATAAGGGAAGCTAGTTATAATCACCAGCTTTACCGGCACATCAGTCTGGGCTCCTTCTCCCTCTGGGAGAGGGCTGGGGTGAGGGGCTAGTCTATAAAAGATTAGTGAAATTAGTTTAAAAGCGTTAAATGAAAATACATTGTAAGAAAATGAAAAAACTTAACTATTACTTTTTTATTGTTGCAACAGCACTTTCCCTAATAGCCTGCCAACCTTCAGATTCGTCTGATAAACAAGAGCAGCCAGAATATAAAACGATCAGTGCATTAGATACCCCTGAGGCTAAAGCCCAAAACGCTAAAATGGGGCCACCTACACCGCCTTATGATTTTTTGGTATTGGAAGAAGACTTAGATGACCCAAAGCAATTTGATCAGCCTCGTATTCAGTTTACCATGAGACGACAAGACTTGGACAGTCTTGCTAAAGAAGTGTGGAGTATTAAAAAAGATGGTACCGATCTACGTCGAGTGGCATCTAAAGAGTATTTAAATCAGTTTGAAGAGGGGGTTATTGCTACTGCACGCCCTGTGCGAAGCCCAAACAATCGCTATTTAGCATTAATGATGACAGGTAAACGTTTTGCTCATGATCCTATAATTTTAGTTGACTTGAAAAATGATACAGCTGTAACAGTTGAAGAAAAAATACGTCAAGAGACTTATTTAAATTTTAGTCACGACAGTACAAAATTGTACTATCTATGGGGGCATAAAATTCGTGAATATGATATTAAAACGAAACAGGTTGTTGAAAAATATCATAATAAAGAACCCTATATGGCATTTAAGATTTTTGGTCCAGACGATGATTTTATTGGCATTAGTTATGGCGGAACAATTTACAAGTTTAAAAAAGATGGAAAAGAGCCTTTTTTAAAGAAAAACTTTTACCCAAAAAAATCTAATTCTAGAATACTAGAAGTTGTAAGGTTTAGCTTAAATGGACGATTTGTTTTTTCAACGAAAAGCAGTGGTGCTATTGGTAATTTGTTAGTTGATACAATCAACGATAAAGCATATGAAACTGGAGAAAGAAATAGGCCGTCAGTAGTCGCATTTATGGCGACTGAAGAGCCAGTTTATTATGACTTTAACTATAAAAAAATTGATGCAAGTCGAATCAATAATATTTCGTATAATAAGGTTAAACCTGAGGTTCCGCTAGTTATTAAGTTAAAAGATGCTTTTTTATATAACCTGAGTTTGAGTAATAAATAAAAGGAGTTTTAACGTGGCTAGTCAATCAGGTTCTGCAAAAGATAAACAGCTTTTGTATTTTATGACGGTAGAGGTTGATGAACAAGGAGAACCAGCCGGTAAGTATGAGCCTTTGCCAAATCAGCTTATTTTTGCCAAAGTATCAAGCCATATAGCTGATGTTAAATTACCCAAAGCTCTACAAGAAAAACAGAAAGATGAGCCTAAAGAACAGGAGGAAACTACAACTGCAGACGAAAGCAATTCAGGTGGTGAAGTATGGATTCCCTTAGTTAGCTCCGAAAATGGTGTGATTAAATGGGCGACTGTCACCCCTCAGTCGGTTAAAGCGGCATTGGAAGATAAGCAGGATAATACAAAGTATACCAAGAAAGATATCGACAATACCGACCTAATGTTAACGGTAGGTGAAGGACAAAATTTTCATTTAGTACGTGATGCTGACGAACTGTTGTTCGAAACTATTGAATTTTTTACCCCACCCCAGGCACTGCTGAATTATGCTATGGCGGCGGCTGGACCTAATTGGGCAAAAGCAGTTAATAACGTATTAAAAGACAGCGGCATCACCGGCAATAAAGTTACCAAGCAAAATATCAAGGAACAAGATATTTTTACATTACCAGAAGAGGAGCAATTGAACGATGATAATCAAGGGTTATTAACAAGAAATAGAGAACAGCGTACTGAATATAGGGTCTGGCGTAAAGACTTGGCCAAAAACCATCGTACGGGTGAGGTTTACGGGTTTGTATTCCCGCGTTTCCGTGGCGTTGTTATGCTTTTTTCTGACCAACGATTTGAAGGAGCTAGAGTAACTGCTTGGCCAAAACATCTCAGTGAACAAGAAGCTACTAATGAAGAAGAAATCATACGTTTTGTTGATGTTAGATTGTCTGCAGACTCAAATGACCCCATTTTTTTAACTGCACATTTTAAATCAAAGGCTGAACTTAAAGTTGGGCTGTATCAGTTTGAAATTGACTTATCTAATACTGGTTATTCTTCCAAAGGCCAATGGCACCCTACCATTGCAGGAAGTAAAAAACACCAAATTGAAGGTACTAATAAATATACTTTGTTGGCCTATCTGGACTTTGATACTAATACCCCTGTGGGTGATATTTCCATTGTCAATGGCGATCCAGTTGCTTTGGAAGAAGTAATGGTACAGCAGTGCCCTGAGATTTTTGGACATATTTTACGCCATGCCATGTGGGCAGATAAAGAAGATGTTCATGGGCGGGTACCTAGCAATATAGCCAAAAAAGTGTTAACAGGATTAGATTCAGCAGTCCATGCGACAAAAGTAGGTAAAACCATTTATGATACCGTAGGTGGCTTTGCTACTGCTGGCGATCGCTGGAGCTATGGTATGGCTACCCTTACCGCATTGAAGGAGTTTGCCCCTATTCCTCGAGATACAGCTACTTATCAGGCAATGGAAGCAATTTTAGATATTAATGACTTGATCAGTAAAGGCCCAGCTTTATTTAAGTCAGTGCAAGAATGGCGTAATGGCACGTTAACCTCAACGGTTTTACAAAACCGTTGGATAAATGAGGCTGGCTTTACCAGTAACCGAACCGCATACCGCAGGATGCGTCGAATGGGGCTATCAAGATTGCATGTAAAACTACTGGGGCATGCAACTGGTGGTATTATAAAAGCTGCAGCAGTGCTCGACGTAATAAATAAAACAGGTGATTTATGGTCTACAGGAAAAGCTATACATCATGCTAGCAAGAACCGTAGTCAAGCAGTTAATCAACTACATGCTATTAATGAGCATTACCATAAAATAACCCAAACACTAAATGACTTAACTTCTTGTACTGCAAATTATGTGAACAGAGGAATCTTAACTCAAAAAGACTATAAAGCTATTTTAAATGATCCTTCATTTTTATCTAGCCAACTAGCCTTGGTAGGCACTCAGGAGGTCAAACTGAATGTTGTCTTTCCACAAGATAAAGATGAGATTTATCAAATTAACGGTAAATCACAGTTAGGCTCAGTAAAGGCCTTCGCAGAGGCCGTCATGCATCAATGTTCTGCAGATACTGTCGTTACTTTGAAAGGCTATGCTAGTACTGAAGGTGAATTTGAATATAATCAAAAGCTATCTGAGCGACGAGTTGCGAATGTAAAGGCAAAATTAATTGAGTATGGTGTGCCTGCTGATAAACTGCATATTATTGGTTATGGTGAAACTTTACCAATTCGCGACAAACAAGGAGAAGAGAATAAGGTACTTAGCCGTCGTGTAGAAGCTGTGGCTCGATTTTATAATAGTGAGCGTATTCCTATTTATCATACATTTAGACAGGGTAGTCAGAAAATACATGCGGCTATTTTACAAAGTATAAAATATGATAAAAAAGTTAATGAGGAACTGGGAAAATTTGTATCGACTTGTATCGATTTAGTAATGGTAGCTGCTTCATTTACCCCAATTGGGTTTGTCGTCGTTAATGCAATAACAGTTATCCAGCTGGCAGGTAAGGTTGCAGATAAAGCAACTACTTTATTTGGTCCTGCTCAAGATATGGCTGACAGACTATGTCAGGAAGGTTACTTCTCATCTAAATTAGACAAATATGCCAGTATTTATGCAGTTGAAGAGACATCGTATGCAAATCAACTTTTGTTAAAAGAGTCAATTGAAAAGTTTTATTATAAAAAACAGGAAATAATAAAGCATAATGTGAAACAAAATCCTGAAAATGGGGAAGAGTTTTCACGAGATAGCTTAAGAATCGCAAAATATTTTCTTGATATTCAGTATCGTTTGCGCTTTGAGGCTATCCAAGGATTAGTGGGGCTGCTTAAAAGAGCGGCTATAGAATCGGATAGTCAAGAAGGATACATACAGGAACTTAAAAAACTTAAAGTCGATTTATATATTAATAAATATATTATGAACGATAACTGGCTATATCCTATGGACTTAGATTTCCCAGTATCCTTGGATGAATTTTGGATGCAGGGGGTTGCTGAATATGATCTTAGAAAACGAGAAGACGAGGGTGAAAGAACATGGGATAGTTGGGTTGCTCATGAAGTGTCTGATGCTTGGGGAGGAACAAGTGAGTTTTTTCATCGGCCATTAGTATCCATGCGGGGTTTTTTTAATAGCGCCTTTAATGATGTTGATGGCTCGGTTCGTGCGGAATTTCAGCGGGTATTTCCAGTACATTATTTTAGTGCTGAAGACACTTGGACATTTGCCAAAACCTTCAGGACCGATTTATCTGAAATTACACCAGAAGATTACGAGTATTCTAATGTTTATTGGCGGCCTTATGGTTCTAATAATAAAACGGAGTGGCAAAAATTATACAACCACCGAGATGAAGATGGAAATTTAATAGCAATCTCTCCGCTTGACCAAATTAGAATCATAGTAGTAATGAAAGATCGACAAGATATCAAGGAAGCATTAGCTGTTCCATTTAAGCTACAGCTAAAAAGAGTTGATGGTGTTTGGTCTGCTGATGGTCCTGTTTATGACGGTTTTTTAAAGACACTGACAGAAGATGTGCTGCTTGATAATGAAAAATTTCTAGCAGGAAAAAAAGGCGCAATTATAATACCTTATTACCAGCTTGGTAATAATATTGTATTTGGCACTAAACCCATGACAGGTAATTTTCAGAAAATTGAGCGTTATTTTGTTAATGACTCATCTCCAATGGCTAAAGTTGCACGTCACCTATTCATAGATAAGGATGTCTACAAACAATACCAGCTTGGTATTCTAGGTGATATGAATTATGAATTTACCATTGAAGTAGCAAACCAGAGTACTTCTTTATATCATATCTCTATTTATAAACGTGATCTGTACCATTGGCTGACAAGGCTAAAGACAGGTGAAGATAGGATGGATGACTATAAAGTATCTATTGATGTTAATAAAAAATATGGAGATGTTTACTTAGAAAAACTTTTTCTTCATAAGAAATTTTTAACATCATCATCTTATAAATTTGAGTATCCGCCTTTATTTGATGGGAATATTACTTGTGTTGCTTTATTTAAAATAGGTAAAAATAACCCCTACTTTATGTTGCATGATTCCTTTGTTGGTGATGATGATATCCCTGGTATGAATGAATATAAAGTAAGAGGCCAACCTTTAATTTTTAATGGCACACGCGTAAGGATTCCGGATTTTGACTGGAGTACATCGGTTGAAGTTGTGCTATTGGTGGCTTGTGATAAATTAACCAAGGATGGCTACTTAGAAATTAAACACTCGAAATCTGCTGATGGCTCTTATGAATACCAAGCAGATAGAAACGAGCAGCAGAAAAAAAGCTGGACAAGAATACCTATCTCATTTCAGTTAGCTGAAGCTTCAAGAAATCCTCTTATTTTAGGTCCTGTGATTGGTGAAAGACTACACTATCTGGGTAATTTTGATGGAGACCTAAACTGGACAGACTCTGAAATACCCTATGACCCAGAACGTTTTAGTGAGATCACTCGACTATTGGCCGCGGGTACTAAAGATCAAAAAGAAGCAATGTCAGGACAAACAGGGCTTTTTGACTTTCTTAACGAACGTCATGTATTCGCCTGCCATCATAAATTTAGTTATACCGCACCTACTGGTAAGAAAATAAACTCTCTTCGGCCATTTGGTAAAACTGATTTTGCTAATAGAGAAAGGGTTAAACTAGGTAAAGATGGTATTCTCAACCCAAATGAGGATAGAGATAAAGCTGATAGATCTCATTATGGAAGCTTTTTCTTTACAATTACCAACATCCAAACCCCTGACCTTTCAGGTGTAAATATTCAAGATATCTCCGAAGATGGTGAAGGTTCAAGCTTTTTTAGTACTCCTACTCGATTACAAGTACCACGACCATGGAATTATTTTTCTGGTGTACCATGGGTTCAAATGGATCAAGAAAAAATTGATGAAGCTGTTAAAAGATTAAAAGAAAACCAAGAAAACTCTGGCAAACATAGAATGACAATTGAAATGGAATGGGTTGCTACTCCAAAAGAAAAAAGGGAAAAGCTAATTAAAGATTGGATTGAAAAGGAAGTAAGCGATATTAACTATAGAATCAAAGGAGATCATGCAATTTAGAAGACTAAGTTTTAGTATTGTGATTTTTTATTAGGAGTGTTCTAAATTGAAAATACTTAGAACACCTATTTGGTCTATAGGGTAGATAAACAGAAACTTGGGTAAGATTTAGAGTCTGAATTTTTAGTGTTTAAGCCTATTAATCACTAATGTTGATGATAAAGAAAAAAGGCATAAATCTTACCAAAGCTAGTTTATAAAGAGCCATATCTTAACAAAACTGATCCAAATACCTCTGACATTCCCGTGGATTTTCTAATCGAATAAACTCAATATGCTTATATTTTTCTTCTGCAGCTAGCTGTCGATACTTAGCTTTATTTTTATAGTAGGTTTTTATGGTCCAAAGGACTATGGAATCTTTTGAGAAAAGTTTACCAAAGCTTTCTCTATTGCCTGTGCCAGGCCATAGCTCTTTTTTGGTAAGGGATCTGTTAAGAGCACGCGTTATGGCTTGGTATAAGGTTCGAGGAAAACTGTAGTCTATCCAAATAATGGTATCAACCTCTTTCCATTTTATTGGTGTGCTACGGCTATAATTACCATCTAGTACCCACTTATCTAGCTTCAAGCGACATTCTAAATTATTAAAAAATTCTTCATCGCTAGGCCAATACCAATTTTTACCCCAAAAAATAGAGTCCATTTCTATATAGGGGTAACCGAGTTGCTGAGCCAGTTTTTTAGCAAAAGTAGTTTTACCACTACCACTGGTGCCTATTACATTGATTTTTTTCATAATGCTAATGACTTAATCTGCTAAACTACCCAAATCACTCATACCAGCCCTGTTTATTAAGAGGCAGAAGCAGCCTAGCTCTTGTAGCATAAATTTTTAAGCAAAACAAATACTGATTGTTATGCCCTTCAATCCTAACGCTTTCTGTACCTTAAGGAAAGTAAAGGTCTCTGGATAAATGCTTACATTTAAGGCAGCTTAAAAGCGGTAGAGGAAGGTTAGAGTGTCATTATTGTCTTGCCTCTAAGGTCTCAACTCTTGTATTTAGCTCTTTGATAGACTCCAGAAGAACCGGAATCAAGCCGCGATAATCAACACGCAAATAACCTTGTCCATCTTGCTTTACTAATTCTGGAAATTCAGCTTGTACTTCTTGGGCAATAACGCCGTATTCAGTTTGGCCAGCTAAATGTTGCTGAGTACTGTCAGGTTGCCATGAGTAGCTATAGCCACTAACACGACTGATTTTATCTAAACTTTCTTGTAAAGGGTGAATGGTTTGTTTTAGGCGGATGTCGCTGAGCCCGAAACTATAATCTCTCACTAAAACTCTGTTCTTTTCAACATAGCCTGGTGCAATAAAATATTGGCCATTGCCTTTATTTACTTTAAACAAACTCCAGGCGCTAAAAGCATTATTAGCTGGTTGAACAACATAGCCTGAGCGGCACTTATTATTTATTGATAAGTACTCTGCTTCGGTAATGCTAAACGTATTTGCATTGAATAACCCCCATTCTCCTAAAGTGATTATGGATGACTCCCATGCTCCTGACATTGCTATAGGAGGGTAGTGATAAGAAACGCCAACACGATTAAAATTTGTTACTGGATTATTGAGATCTTTTGTCCAGTACCAATCGCTACCGTCAAGCTTTCCACAAAACACTTGTGTGGTTTCAGCATAAGTACTTGAGACAGGCCCCAAAGCTACAATACTAGCAAATAATAACGTAGATAATTTCATTTATTTGATTGTTTAGTAATGACTTAAGAGTAAATAATTTTAATGTCTTATTTATTTTGATATGTTGGTGTTTTGTGTTTGTTGGTAAATTGGTTGTTAAAGGTATTAAGTGTTCTCCTATCAATCACAGAATATAAAATAGTCAGATATAAAAATAATTTTTAAATATTACTCATATTACGGATCAGTTAGGAGTTAATTGTGATACAGCAAGAAAATAGTTAAGAGATTCAGAGCTAAGTCAGTCGAGGTCATGAGCCGCTTAGCTGGCTTCTTCGAGTCACCACCCGAACAAATGGAACACTCCACGGTCGCCGTTGTTTTAAGCATTTCAATGATACTGTTGGGTCATTACTGCTTTGGCTATGTCTTAGTCATTCGCTGTCTGCTCAAACAAACGCCACTATAGGTGATATATCTTATCCAAAAGTCGTAGCTTTACCCTTTACTATTGGGTATGCATACTATATTCATGATCTTTTGAAGTTACGAACGTCTGATATACAGTTTAGATAGCTGGACCGTTCAGAAAGTTTAAGTGTTTAGAAAGCTAAAGCAGGTAATCCTTTATGAATGACATCGTGATTGGCGATGATGGGGTTGAGCGCCAGTCGCTACACCAATACACAGAAAGTGCATACTTGAACTATTCAATGTATGTCATTTTAGATCGTGCTTTGCCACATATTGGTGATGGCTTAAAGCCCGTCCAGCGACGTATTGTGTATGCCATGAGCGAGCTTGGCTTGAAAAACACGGCCAAGTATAAAAAGTCGGCTCGTACAGTGGGTGATGTATTGGGTAAATATCATCCACATGGTGACAGCGCATGTTATGAAGCCATGGTGTTGATGGCACAGTCCTTTTCTTACCGTTACCCGCTGGTTGATGGCCAGGGTAACTGGGGCTCAGCGGATGACCCTAAGTCTTTCGCAGCGATGCGCTATACCGAATCGCGGTTATCGGGCTTTTCTGAGCTGTTATTGTCTGAGTTGGGACAGGGCACTGTTGACTGGCAACCTAACTTTGATGGCTCGCTAGATGAACCAATGATGCTACCTGCCCGTGTACCCACTGTACTTTTAAATGGCGGTACTGGTATTGCAGTAGGGATGGCAACAGATATTCCACCCCATAACCTACGGGAAGTGGTGAATGCTTGTGTGTATCTTTTAGACAATCCAAAGGCAGCTTTGCCAGAGCTAATGGAATATATTCCAGCACCAGATTTTCCTACTGAGGCAGAACTCATTACCCCCAAGCAAGACATTTTAAAAATGTACCAAACTGGTCGTGGCAGTTTGCGGATGCGGGGGATTTACCACACGGAAAATGGGGATGTTGTGATTACGGCGCTGCCTCATCAGGTGTCTGGTGCTAAGGTGCTTGAGCAAATTGCGGATCAGATGCAGAAGAAAAAACTGCCCATGGTGGCGGATCTACGAGATGAGTCTGACCATGAAAACCCAACTCGGTTGGTGATTGTGCCGCGTTCTAATCGAATAGATATTGAACAACTGATGGCGCATTTATTTGCCACAACGGATTTAGAGCGTACCTATCGAGTTAACTTGAATATGATTGGGGTGGATGGTCGCCCACAGGTTAAATCGTTAGATGTTATTTTAAATGAGTGGCTTGGTTTTCGGCGGGATACTGTCACTAAACGGCTTCAGTATCGTTTAGATAAAGTTAATCGGCGAATTCATCTGTTAGAAGGTTTGCTAATTGCCTATCTCAATATTGATGAAGTGATTGAAATTATCCGTACTGAAGACCACCCCAAAGCGGCGTTAATGGAACGCTTTGGTTTATCTGATGATCAAGCAGAAGCGATTTTAGAGTTAAAATTACGCCGCTTAGCTAAGCTGGAAGAAATGAAAATCCGGGGTGAACAGGATGAGCTAAGCAAAGAGCGGGACAAACTGGAAAAAACCCTTAACTCACCAGCCCGACTGAAAACGTTAATTAAAAAAGAGCTACAAGCTGATGCTAAGCAGTATGGTGATGACCGCCGTTCGCCATTGGTTGCTCGTGAAGAAGCTAAAGCATTAACTGAGGCTGATTTATTATCTTCAGACCCAGTCACTGTTGTGTTATCTAAGAAAGGTTGGGTAAGAGCAGCAAAAGGCCATGAGGTTGATCCAACTTCGCTGAACTATAAGTCGGGTGATGACTATATGTTTTCAGTGCGCAGTAAAAGTAATGAACCCACTTTATTTATAGACTCAACTGGTCGCTCTTATACCGTTGCTACACATACATTGCCATCAGCTAGGGGGCAGGGTGAGCCTTTAACTGGGCGTTTATCTGTGCCTTCTGGTGCTAGTTTTAAAGGGATGTTTAATGGTGATGAAAATACCCTATTGTTATTGGCATCTGATGCGGGCTACGGCTTTGTTACTAAAGCAACTGACTTGTTAACTAAAAATAAAACCGGTAAAGCAGTATTAACTTTGCCAAAAGGGGCAGAGGTTTTAACGCCATCAGTTGTACGAGATATAGAAGAGCAGGATTTGGCGGTATTTACTAATGAAGGCCGCCTGTTGGTTTTTGCAATTGCAGATCTGCCAATGATGGCAAGAGGCAAGGGAAATAAAATTATTAATATTCCAGCTGCTCGTGCTGCTGAAAGGGAAGAATATGTTGTCAGCCTACAGGTGCTTGGTAGAGCAGACAGCTTAATGGTGTACTCTGGTCGTCGTAAACTGGTGCTTAAGCCTGAAGATATTGAACACTATGTGGGTGAGCGAGGCCGTCGTGGTAGTAAGTTGCCAAGAGGCTTCCAGAAGGTTGATAGTGTAGAGGTGATAGAGGTAAAAGAAGAGTAGTTCTTTTCCTCTGAGCTTATAAAGCTGCTGTCCCCCTTTGACAAAGAGGCTGTCGCAAAAGTTGTTCCCCCCTTTAATAAAGGGGGGCTAGGGGGGGATTTAAAGTGATCGTGGTTTTTGTTTCACCTCAGTCTTATTTGTATGTAGAAATCCCCCTCAACCCCCCTTTTTCAAAGGGGGAAGTTGGGTTTCTTCATACCTCTAACTTCTTTGTTTCTGACAGCAACTCCAGAAAACTCTATCGTTTCATGTTTTCCAACTTTTGATACAGACCTATAGAGAGTTAAAAACTAACTAGCTTGGCTTTGTTGTCCATCATTGTCATCAAGCTCAATAGCTATAACGCGTTTAATATTAGGAAGCTCCAAAACAGGCTCTGCCTGAACTCGACTGTCATTAAAAATATCTAACGTTGCTTCATGAATGAATAATTCGTCAGTTGCCAGGTTGGCAATTTGCTTAGCTTCGCAAGCAGCACTAGCTTGTAACGCAGGGTGTCTACTCAGTGTGGGATGTTTCCGTGGTTGATTATCGATGCTAATTCCTAGGCCCATGGTGATTTTACTGGTTTGTTGGTCACTTGGCTGGTAATTAAGAATATCAATGGCTGTTTGAATGGCTTTGAAAAAGAAGTCTTCAACTTGGTTTTGTAGGAAGCTGATAAAAACATTGCCTTCAGTTGAATAGTTAATATGGCCACTATGCTGGTTGGCAAGCGTTTCGATATAGCTCAACTGTTGGTTAAGCATTTGATTAAACAGCTCGCTCGTTAAACACTGCTTAAGCGTATCAATATTTGAAAACTGTATACAAATCGTTGCAGAATGGTTAAGAATGTGACTAGGCATTTCAACGACAGGGGCTGTATCGGGTGGTAATAGGCTTGGTATGGCGCGAGCAAGCAGGCCTAATTCATCGTTACGCGTTGTATTTTTTAGCTGGTAAATAGCGCTTTTATCTTTTCGCTGAATAATGGCTGTGAGTTTCTGTAAATCTAGGCTCAGCCGGTTTGTTTGTTGAATGAACAACAATAAGCCACAGATTAGTAACATGATACTGGTAAAAACAACCATAGTGGTCGCATCTTTTGCTGGTTTGCTGATATAGAAGTCATTAAGTTTAATTCTGACTAAACCAACAAACACTTCTTGGTGGTGTACTGGGGCAGTATAAGTTTTTTTAGTGGCTAGCTGTTGTTTACTGGATTTGGTAGTAGCTGAAGCTAGCAGCTGGTTCTTGGTGCTGTAAATACTTGCACTGTATATATAGGGATTTTCTACCAGGTCACTTAGCAGGACATTTAAACTGATCCGGTCATTAGTCATTAGTAGCTCGCCAGCCATATTAGCTGTTTGCTTGCTAATCGTTTCGCCAAATGCCTCAGCTTGCTGATGGGCGCTGGTATTAATTTCTTCATAGGCAATGTAGCTGAAGATACTGCAAAACATAATCAGTATAATGCTAAACAATACAGCTAGTTTTTTGTTTAAAGTGAAATGTGTTTTTTTAACTTTCGCTATGAAGGTAAGGAATATGTTGTTGGAAATTGCCACAATATAAAACCATTGGATAGTAAAGGGCTTATTGATATTTGCTTGAAGAGCGCTGCTGGCAGATATTACTATCAATGGCTGATACGAACTAGAAGAGATGCTTAAAATCTTTACTTGGTTAGTACAAAAGGATGCGATTGCTTTTTTCAAGTAAATGGACACAAGATATAGCAAATGGAGGAAAGAGCAGGAATGTCTGAATTATATTGGTCTTTAAAGTGAGCGATTGTTCATGTATAAAAGCTGAAATTGTTATACAATGCAATGTTATATTCATATTATGTTAGTGTAGCATTACCGGGCTTATAATTGATCGTGGTGCTTATAAATGATCAGTGGTGTTTTAAATAACTCAACAGCTTTTACTGGGGGAAGTAAACTTGCGACTAACCCGTCTTATAAGGCGATTAGCAATCTTTTAGCAAAGCAGCTATCAGATCGCTCCTCTCATCAAGAGTTAACCAGCGCACTGGTGAAAGCCGTCGAGTTTAAACAGAAAAGTGCTTCAGCTGGGCTGGCTGCGATTGATGTAGCAGCAAAGCTTAAGCAAGCAATTCTTGATAACGATAAAATTAATCCTGAGTTTAAAGGGCTAAAAGATAAACTACTGACGATTCTTATAGGTATTTACCGTAAGCTGGAAGCTGAGCCCGTATTGCATAAAGCAATGAGCAATCATAAGGCATTTCAGGTATTTGATAAGCAGCAGACCTGGCGGTTAATGACTGATCACAGTCAACAAGAACTAAGAGGTGAATATGGCTTTGAAGATGAGGCTGGTTATTTAGCTGCTATGTTTTATGGCTTCAGCCATATGCTCGCTACAGTGGAACAGCCATTAGATACCACGTTATTGGAAAAACTACAGAATAAGGCTGTAGCAGGGGTTCTGCCTTTGGGTAAAACGATGCAGGAACAGCTGATCCAGGAACAATATGGGCTACCAGAAATTACTTTGCCAATCGGTTACCAGGATCAGCAAGCAACAACCAAAAGCCTGATGGCAGGAGATCCGTTAGTCGATAAACAAGCCAACGCTTCTGAAGCCGGGCTAATTGAATTAATCAAAGGCTATCAGCTGGAACCCTGGTTTGAAGTGTTAGGAGTGACATTAAAGGATGGCTCTTTAAGTTATCAGGATGCTCAGCAAATTAACTTGCATATTAAGCCTAGAACCGCTGCCCAATGTACGGAACTGACAGCCGATATATTAACTGATTACAGTCAGGCACAAAGTTTTTCTCGAACTGAAAACGATAAATTAGCAGCCATTGCTCGTTGCTGCCAGGAGTTGGCCAGGGCTAAACCTTTTATTGATGGTAATATCAGAACAATCGGTGTTTTAGTTGCCAATAAATTATTATTGCAACAACAGTTAGCACCGGTGATTATGCCAAATCCCCAGCGATTTACGGCATTTTCAGCAAAAGAGCTTTTATCAGAGATAAAGTTTGGTCAAAGTCTATTTGAAAACTATACGTCAACTAAGTTTAAAGCAGCTAGTGAGCCGGAGGGGATACCTTCCTATGCCAAGTTTATTTGAGGGGATAAAATTACAATTATTAATGGCGCCCTTAACTAGACTTTTTAATAATTGGCTGGCCATTAGCTTTTTCAATATGTGCAGATAATGGCTCTGGTTTTGCGAAATAAAAACCTTGTAAGTAATCACAGCCGGCTTCTATAAGAATGGAGGCTTGCTCTTCTCTTTCAATACCCTCGGCAGTTACCTGAAAGCCTTGCTGTTTGCAATACTTGATAAGAGCGATGACCATAGCGCAACGGCGAGTATCCACCATCATATCAACTAATGATTTATCGATTTTAATAGTATCAATTGGGTAGTTTAATAGCTGTACCAATGAGGTATAGCCTGACCCAAAGTCATCAATAGCCAAAGATAGCCCTAGTTTTTTTAAATCATGTAAGTTATTTTCAACTTTTGTTAAATCTTGAATTTCGAACGTTTCAGTTATTTCTAGTTGGAAAATAACAGATGTCAGATCAGTTTGATTAAATAGCTTCGCTATTTGCTCACTAAACAGCTGAGAACTAAGTTGAGCTGAAGATATATTAATGGAAAGTTTTAAATGGTTACCAAATAGGTCTAACAATGTTTTAGAATCATGGATTACCTGCTGTATAACCCATAAATCGATAGCTTCAAAGTATCCCCTGCTTTCTGCAATAGGGATAAACTCAGCTGGTGAAACAAAACCTAATGCTTTAGAATGCCATCTGAGTAAGGCTTCAACACCAGCCACCCGATTTTTTTTAGTGTCAATGATAGGCATGTAATAAACTTCAAATTCAGAAAAATCTTTCTTCTTTAACTCCGTTTCAATTTCTTTATCCCGGCGAGCCTGAGAGGCAAGCTCTTGAGAATAAAAAGCATATTGATTTTTCCCAGCATGTTTCGCTTGATACATTGCCGCATCTGAATTGGAAATAAGCTCTGTTGGGTTTGTACCATCATTGGGGTAAATAGCAATACCAATGCTGGCAGAGACAGGAAAATGGCCAACTTCACAGGTAAAGCCATTATCGAATAAACTCAGAATACGCTCAGCAACTTTATATAAAACGGCATCTTTATTAAACTCATGTAGTAGAACTGCAAACTCATCTCCAGCCAAGCGAGCTAAATCATGACTATAAAATTTTAGTACGATATCAGTTGTGCGAACGGTATCTTGTAATCTTGTAGCAAAGGCTTTTAGTAAAATATCACCTGTTTCATGGCCATATTTATCATTAACAAATTTAAAATTATCTAAGTCTACATATAATAAACCGACTTTTTGATTGTTGTGATCCGCTCGTTGTAAAACTCGCTCTAAACAGCGAGTAAACATTCTACGATTATAAAGTTTGGTAAGAGCATCTTTTTCAGCCATTTCTTTCGTTACTTCGTAAGCACCGTGTAACTGGCTATATAATTTAGCAAACACACGGCTTAAACTGCCTACTTCATCATCGCTTTTATAGGGGTGTGGCTGTTGTTTATGACCTTCCAGTACGTCAGTAATTTCGTGCTCTAAGTCTTGAATCGGGCCAGTGATATACCGTTTAATTAGGTTATTGAGCACTACATAAGAGCATAATGTTAATAAAATAAATGAAACAGCAATTCTCAAGTAAAGTTCATTCAACAGCTCTTGGATGAACTTATTATCAACTTCTAAGTAAATTGAGCCTAAATTGGGTATAGCATGTGACACTTGAATCATTGCACCTGATGCAGGAGGAGGCTGGTTTTCTGCATATAATTCTGAGATTCTGCCTGTTGTTTGCTTCAGTGTTTGTCTTAGTTGATCGAAGCCTTTAATATCAAAGGCCATGACCACTGCTACTGCTTTAGACCAGTCTTTCATTAATGGTTGGCGTAAAGTATAGCGGTCAATAAATCGAACATAAACTAGTCTGATTGAACCATTGTGCTTAATGAGTGTTCTAGTGCTATGGGTTAAATTAGATCGTCTTTTTTTTACAATTTCAGGTATCCTAGGATCAATTTCACTGAAAGGATCGTCACTGTTCTCATAATAAAACTCAACCTGATTATCAGGCGATAAAATAGATAAGGATAGATAACCTATACTAACGTCATCTAACTCCTTAATGGCTTCTTCTAAATTACCTTCAATAGCTAGTGCTTTAAAACGCTTGTCTTCAATTTTTAAAAAGTTATGTAGTTCTGCGCTGCGGACTAATGCAGGAAAGTATGTGTCTGCAAAACTTAAATAAAGATTTAAGTTGGCAACTAACTGATTAAGTTGTAGTTTAGCTTCACTTGATTGAAAGTGAATAATGGATTGTTTTTGAATCTGGTAAATACCAAAAAAAGTTATTAAATAACTAAAAATTAAGACAGGTAATATCAGCGACTTTACGCGTTTATTTAGTCTCATGGTCTTTGCTTAATGCTCGCATAATCCGATTGCGTTGAGTCATGCTTTTATCTGATATAATTCGGTATGGCTCACTTTTATCTAGTATTTCAACACTAGGGTATAGGCTTTTATCATTTTTTAGTTCTGTATCTATTAATGGCATAGCTGCTTTATTGGCTGTAGCGCTGCCAGTTTCATTGGCATTAAGTGCTGCGATGTCAGGCTTATTCAAAAAGTTAATAAAAGCTAAAGCATTTTGTTTGTTTTTGCTACTAGCAAGTACGGCTATGCAGTCCACCCATAATGATGTACCTTCTTTAGGTACAGCAAACTTCCATACTTCTTTACCAACAATATCATTGAGTGTGTACTCATCACCACTATAGGCAAGTGCCATAAATAGCTCTTCGTCATCAGGTTTGGCGCTAATATAACTGATTATATAGTCATAGGTCAGAACCTTTGGGAGTTGTTGTTTTAACAAAGTATAAGCAGCCTTTAGGTGATCCACATTTTCGCTATAAATAGGATGGCCACTTGCTCTTAGAGCTGGAATTAAGGTATCCGTATAATCTTCAAGCATGCCAATATGACCAGCTAACTCAGGAGAGGGGGCAAGTAAATCTTGCCAGGAAGTGGGGGGAGATTTAACTTTATCAGCACGATAAGCAATACCGGTTGTTCCCCAAAAGTAAGGAACACCAAAATTACCACAACTTCGTAACCAGCGTCTTTCTGTATTGCTGATATTTTTTACTTCTGTACTGGTCAGTGGAAGAAGCTTATTATTTTTACCAAAGAGCTGGGCTGATGTACTGTCAATAATAACAAGGTCATACTGCTCTGAGCTTTGCGTAGCTAATATCTCATCACGCATCTCATCACTGTCGTAATATACCTGTTTTAAGGCAATACCTGTTTGCTCTTGCCATTGCTGAACGACTTTTTCTGAAAGATACTCTTGCCAGTTGAAAAGTATTAGTTCATTTGCATAGCTATGAAAGCTTGTGCAAGTTAAGCAAGCAAGCAAGATGAAAAACTTCATAGAAACTGCCTTTTTAGTATTAATATACCATGTGTATTAGCTATAATATTCAGATTAGGCATAGATAACTACACATTCTATAGATACAGCGTTACTTGACAGTGTAGTCTTCATCAGTCTGATTTTGTATAGTTAACTCGAGCAGTAAACTTCTGAAAAGAATAAGCAGCTGCAAGATAACAACAAGCAGCAATTAATAACAGGCTGTTAAACCCCAGTTCTATGGCGATAATTGGAGCAAGTAAAATACTGATCACAGATGCACTATTGTTAATACTCCATGCCCAAGGGATTAGTTGATCAGAATGCTTTTGTAATGATGCTAGTGCAGTTGCAAATGGAAAACCCATGGCTAATGCCAGAGGTGATATGGCTATTGTTGCAAAGATAGCTTTAGTTAATAATGTACTGTGTCTTAGCCACTCTAACAGTAAAGGAAGAATGATCTGTAGTGAAATAAGTGATAATAAAATGCAAGCAATTGTAGTGTTAATGAGCACACTATAGCTGAACTTTTTATTGATTAGTTGATTTGCTAGTAGACTTCCGATACCGGAACATATCAAAAAGCTGCAAGTCGTTACAGTGACAGCAATTAATATATTGTCGAACCAGAGAATAAAATATTGAATAAAAGCAATTTCTAAAAAGAAAAAGCTGAATCCAATTAATAAAAAGTAATCAGTGAAAGTCAGCGGATTATTTTTTAGTAAAGTAATGATGGAAACGTGCCTGCTACGAAATAAAAGAGGGATGATAATAAGGAGAAAGCTACATGTTATGCAAATAAATAAAATGAGTAGTTGTAATAAATAGCTAGTTTCAATAAGTGACATACCGCCTTTTCTCGCAAGAGATAGAAACTCATTGATAGATCCCCATTTGAAAAAATGATTAAAAAAAGGCTTGTTGTCTGATGTAGCAGAAATATTAAATTTATAAGCTGATCTGAAGTCCTTATTGTTGATAAGCATTTCATGAATAAGCTGATGAAAGGTAGGTGGAGGAATAATATTGATTTTATTCGTTTGGGTGGTGGTGATACCAGGGAAATAAATTGTGTCAAATCCTTTTGTGTGACAAAATCTAATAATATTTGAGAGTGCATCAGTACTTAAAGATTTTTTACTTAGTAAAATAGTTAATGTTTTCCAGCTTCTAATGAGTACTAAATGATTTTCGGGTGACTCAATGCCTTGTTGATTGAGCATTGACTGAATGGTATTAACCAGCTTAAGGCTGCTTCGAGCAGGTAGGTCAAGCCATTGAGTAAATTGAATGACTCCCTGAGGAGTGAGCCCCTGCCAGTATTGTTCGATTGCTTCAACAGTGTAATTATAGTTTTCAGCTAGAGAATAAATGTTACTACCTATGTATCCACCATCCAGAAAGTCAAGCTGAATAATGTCATATTTTTTATCTGGAAATGCTAAAAAAAAACTGCGAAAACTTTGGTTATATATCTGAGCTTGTTTGCTGAGATGATGCCAGCCAGTGTAGTTTGCTAGTTTGTTAGTAAAAATATTAATGATTAGTGGGTTAGGTTCAACGATATCAATATGGTTAGCCTGGTGATAAAAAGCTTGTAATAAAGTACCGCCGCCGGCTAAACCCAAGATTAACTGTTGAGGACTTTTGACAACCTGATAAGCTAATGCCGATGAGGTATCTGCCAGAAATGCTAAGGTATCCGGTTTATTTTCAGTATAATAGTTAATAGCTGAAAAATGGTTGGCATCAATAAACAGCCCTAATTGAGTGGGAATAGTAGCTGATGATTGAAGGCTTAAACCTGCTGCAGCCCGGTAGGGAATGACAGGACTTTTGACAATATGAATCAGGCTCTGTGGATTAGATGACTGGAGAATAACACTTGCCTGTGGAAGCTGAAGAGTTTGCGGAAGGGGCTTAAAATGGTTAATACTTAATGGTTGTTGGAATAGAGAAAAAATAATACATATAATGACGCTAATCACAATGCACATAAGCAAGTGTTGATTAGACTTTTTTGTTAATTCATACCAAGCAATAGCCAATGTAGCAACAGCAAAACTACTAATTAATAGCAAAATAGTATGTGGGTATAGAAACTCTAATAAAATAATAATAAGTCCTGCTCCAATACCTGAGCCTACTAAATTTACTCCGTATACTGCAGGTATGCTGTGTTTAAAGTATTTTAAACTCATTACTATACAGTTTGCTGCAAAGAAAAAAGGAATTAACAATAGAATAAAAATAAGGGAGAATTGTAACCAGGACTGGTAACTCCACAATAATGTTTGTTGTTGAAAAGGAATGATTTGTACTAAATAGAAACAACTAAAAGAACTGATACCAAATAGTAAATAGCTAATCAAAAATAACCATGTGAAATATTTTTCACACCACTTTTGATAAATACTGATAAAAGTACCGCTTACTGCTATCCCTAAAATGGCTAGGCTAATAAACATATAGGCAAAATGGCTCCACTGAATAATTGCAAAGAGCCGCATAAGGAGAATCTCATAACTAAGCAATGCTACAGAAACAATAAAAATACTACAATAAGGTGCTTTTAATGGGTGAGCATTGAAGTTGATTGACTCACTGCTTATCATAATAGACGCCAGCTTGATATGATTAGGCTAGTGCTTTCCTGTTAATGGTACAAACCTAACTGGCAACACTTGACGGGTAGTTATCTGTTTATCTGTAATTTTTTCTATTAGAATGAGGTGTTGGGTAAAGAACTGATCCCCAACGGGGATAATCATTTTGCCACCTACTTTTAATTGTTTGACCAGTGGTGGTGGGATTTGTCCAGCAGCGGCAGTGACAATAATGCCATCGAAAGGTGCATATTCTGGCCAGCCATAATAGCCATCAGCAAATTTAGTGGCGATGTTTTCATAGCCTAGTTTAGCTAGTCGTTCAGAAGAGATTGTTGCAAGTTCTTCAATGATTTCAATAGTATACACTTGTTTGACAAGAGAGGCTAATACTGCTGCCTGATAGCCAGAGCCAGTACCCACTTCAAGCATAACATCATCTTTATCTGGTTCTAGGAGGTCGGTCATTAAAGCAACAATGTAGGGTTGAGAAATAGTTTGGCCATAACCAATCGGTAACGGACGGTTATCATAAGACCAAGGTTGCTCTGATACTGGTACAAACTTATGTCGTGGCACGGTTGCAATAGCTTTCATTACAGTATCATATAAACTTGACTTGCCTATAAAATAGCTAGTTTCTTTCACTTCTTCGACTATTTCTTGAACCATTTCTTGACGCATAGTTTCCCACTCATACCCGTAACAAATGCTCAGCTGGCTAATTGTTAGACCAATAATGATATAGATAAGATCGTTTAACCATTGCTTCATAATTATGCATATTTAGATTTAGACGTTGATTTTATAGTTACAAACTGTATAAACCGTTTGCTAGTGTTTTAATATAGATAGTAGAAGCTTATCTCCTTAGCAATGAATACTGTTGCAAAAAGGATGCGCTTGCTAGCTTTTATGGATGCCCGAACGGGTTTAGGCTGAGTTTTATCATGTTAGGTTAAGGTGAATGTTAATCATACCAGTAGAGCATCAAATTAACTGGAAAAATCCCCCGGTTGCTACATTACTAGTCATTCTGATTAATTGTGTTATTTATTTTGGTTATCAAATAGGTGATGATAAGAAGTACTATCAAGCCATGCAGTATTATGAAAAGCATGCGTTATATACCAATGAACGAGATATTTATCTGCAGTATCTGAAAAAAAAAGATATAGAGCGATACAAGCAAGCCAATAGACTGGTTGATCGTGAAGATGATAAAAGGCTTCGTTTAGAGATAATCAATGACTTAGGTTTTGATTATTTTTTAAAAGCAAAGCTTGATAACAAACTAAGAACTAAAGAAGTTAAGGTTTGGATTAAATATCGTCAGGAATTCGAAGCATTAAGAAATGAGGCTAGCTTTATCAAGTTTGGCATTATACCTGGTAATGTCACCATAGAAGGTATGCTAGGATCTATTTTTATGCATGGTAGTATCGATCACCTGCTAGGGAATATGATTTTTCTGTTTATCTTAGGATACTCTCTAGAGATTGCTTTTGGTCGATTAGCATACTTAAGTCTATATATGTTGACAGGTGTGTTTGCTAACGTGCTTTATGTCGTTTTGGAGTGGGGAGAATATCGGCCTGGTGTAGGTGCTTCGGGCGCAATTGCTGGCTTAATGGGGATGTATGTAGCGCTATATGGTGCACGGAAGATCCAGTTTTTTTATTGGGTGTTATTTTATTTTAACTATATAAAAGTCCCTGCTTTTTGGGTATTCCCATTTTGGGTAGGCAAGGAGCTTTATGGTGCCCTAGCTGCGAATGATCATGTCAATTATTGGGCACATTTGGGAGGATTGCTAAGTGGATTTTTTATCGTATTGGCTACTAAACAGCGGTTGATCAAGGTAGATACAGACTATATTGATAAAGTTGACCCATTAGCTGATTATCATCAAAAAATAGGTAGGTTGGAGCAGTTGATTTCTGATATGAAACTTGATCAGGCCCGTACACTTTGTAAAAAAATTATCGGAGAATACCCAGACCAACTTGATATTTATCGCCAGTACTATAATTTGCTAAAAAACAGACCTGTATATGATGATCCTAAAAGTGAGTACAATCAGCTAGTACTTTCTATATTTAAACTACCAGCCTCTGCTGAGTCGATAAAGTTAATTACGGATATTTTTGATGATTATTATAATAAAACCAAGTTTGAAGGAATTTTGAGAGTACCTAAATTGAGCCTGATGCTATCTAATAAATTTATCAATAATAACTACTTTCCTGGTGCAGAAATACTTGTAAGAAACTTAATGCAAACTAATCAATTTCCTGAGGGGATGCAAAAAGTTATTTACTTATTGGGAGTTAACTATGGAAAACAGGGCGATAAAAACGGCCAGAAAAAATATTTTAGTGTCTTGACTACGCACTTTCCTCAGACTGAAGAGGCAAAGTTAGCAAGAATGACATTAGTTAAAAAATAGTTTTACCACACCTTACCTTTAGTTGGTGTCGAAAATGGTGGAGTGTCGCAATAGCTGGGTTAGAGTTTTAGTGCAATCCAACTTCCCCCTTTGATAAACGGGGGTTGAGGGGGATTTTTACAAGAAAATAGAGCAGAGATAGCTCAAAAACTACCGCCATTCTAAATCCCCCCTTTATCAAAGGGGGGAACAGCTTTTCCGACAACTTTTTTTGAAAAGGAGAAAGGTTTTATGAAGCTTGTAAGTTATTGATGACTTTAATAAACTCTGTTGCTTGCTTAGCTTCGATTGAATTTGGAAACTTCTTAGCAACAAAATTTAATAATTGCAATGCTTGTTTGTCCATGTGTAGTCTGTCGGAATATGTTTTACCTGCCAATAAATATGCCTTTGCCAACCCGGGGTAGTGAGGATCAGTCTGGTGAAGGTTTTTCATTAGTATTAACCCTTCCTTTGGTTTGCCTGAACTAATAAGCGCCTCTGCAATTTGGTGACGCATTTTTGTCTCTTCAATTGCTTCTTTTATTGGAAAGCCTGGCGCACCTTTTTGGCAGTTTAAATAAACCTGAGAAGCTTGGTAGCTATTATTAGCTTGAAGCAATAGTTTGAGATAAGCAATGCCGTGATATACCAAGCGTTTTTCATCGTTGGTTTCAGTTAATAGCTCATGGAAGCGTTTGTGAATATCCAGATCATTTGGAAATTGGTCTATTTTACTTCTTACAATACTTAAAGCTTGATCCAGCTTACCTTCTTTAAGATAGATTTCAGAATCAGCAAGCGTTTGTTTTATATAATATTCCTCATCTGATATTAAAGCATCATCTTCCATATCAGCTGTATAACCAAGTTTTTCCTGGCTTTGAAAGAGTGTATACCCCATCATGCTGAACATGACCAAAATGAAGTAGCCATTAACAAATGTATTGACACTTTGGAATAGCAATGGGTGGACTTTGGTAGCCAAAAAGGCATCTACTATCGTGTTGCTGATAGATAAAATAACTAAAAAGACGCAAAGAATACAGTAAGGCCAGCCAATACCAGAGATAATAAACCATAGTCGAGCAGGATTGATAGCGGCTCTTACTGAATGCTCCCATGCCAGTGTCATGACACTGGCTGGGAATGCAAAGATTGCCAGAATCAATCCAACAAAAAACAACAAAATACTTACTTTAGCTAAATAATAGAGAAAAACACCAGCTAGAATAAATACAACTAACTGCCTGAAAAATAAACTAAAACCAGTGCCGGAAAATAAAGTGGTTATGCTGGGGGGAGTCATATCTCCATGGCTGGTTAATTCGATAATTGAATAAGAGTATTTATAGATAATGCTTACCAGTATTAGCCAACTAAAGATACCTAAGAGCCCGATTAATTCTAATGCTGCAAAGGCAATCGACGAAATGATTAGAAACATTACTGAATCCTGATTGAAAGGATACAGAAAGAAGCGATTGATTTGTGTCCAAAATGGAGCGATTTTATTGGCAGAGCCTAGATAACTCAGTGGCTCAGTACACATTGAACACTTGGGGGCAGCCAGGCCCTGAGGTGGTTTGATGATACAGCAATCGCCATAGAACTTTTGGCATTTTCGGCATCGCCAGGTAGCAGGTTCGCGTTGATGGTATTTACAATAGTTTTTTTTACTCATAACTTCCCTTCAGGGTCATGCTCATTCCGAGGCAATTTAACTATATTGACTATAGTTATTAAAGGGCATATCTAATAATTGTTTGCCAAGGATGGAAGAGGCATTTTAAGTTAGTGTAAAACCAAAATGAATAGCTGTGCCAGGATTATGCGTACTCATGTAAAAGTCTTGTGCTATGTAAAAAGGCTGTTTGCACTTCTATTGCTGTTTTTTCTCACCCAAATAGTAGCAGTAACCAGTCTGGAGGCAACTGAAACCACTGAAGGGGATGTTACACCTATACAGCAGGCTGTGTGGGTATTGGAAGTAAAAGGCGCAATTGGTCCTGCTTCGGCTGATTATATAATCAGAGGTGTAGAGGATGCAGCTGTGGCAAATGCTTCATTAGTTGTGTTATTGCTTGATACGCCTGGTGGCCTAGATATGGCTATGCGAGATATTGTTCAAGCTATTTTAGCTAGTAAAGTACCTGTTGCTACTTTTGTTTACCCTAAAGGAGCCAGAGCTGCTAGCGCAGGTACTTTTATTCTCTATGCCAGTCATATTGCAGTAATGGCGCCTGCTACTAGTTTAGGGGCTGCAACACCCGTTCAGATAGGTGCGCCACAGGTTCCTAAGCAAACGGAAAAAGAGGAACAGAATAAAGCTACTGACAAAGAAGGTAACAAACAGCAGCCTGCTGATGCGCAAACGACTATGCAAAGAAAGCAGATTAATGATGCTGTCGCTTATATAAAAGGGTTAGCCAAAGAACGTAACCGTAATAGTGAGTGGGCAGAGCAAGCGGTAAGGAATGCAGCAAGCTTAACAGCTAAAGAGGCATTGAAAAAAAATGTAATTGACTTAATAGCTAATGATGTAGCTGATTTAATTAAGCAGTTACATTTGAAAAAGGTTGCAGTGAATGAGTCGAAAGTATTGCTTGAGGTAGCTGGTAAGCCGCTTCACTATGTTAAACCTGATTGGCGTAATCGTTTTTTACAAGTGATTACTGACCCGAATATTGCCTATATTTTAATGCTAATTGGCTTATATGGGCTGATTTTGGAGTTTTATAACCCTGGCATAGGGGTAGCGGGTATTACTGGTGCTATTTGTTTATTATTAGCTGCCTATGCATTTCAAATGCTGCCATTTAATTGGACTGGCTTCGGGCTGATTATTTTAGGTGCTTTGTTAATGCTGGCAGAAGCATTCTCACCCAGTTTTGGTATTTTAGGGATTGGAGGGGTTATAGCCTTTGTTTTAGGGTCGATTATGTTGGTTGATTCTCCAGAAGTTCCCTATCAAGTGGGTTTACCTGTGATTGCTGCCTTTACCTTAGTTTCTATATTGCTTTTTATGGTAACGCTGAGGTTATTGATTATGAGCCGTCGACAGCCTGTTGTATCTGGTATTACGACTATTGTAGGGCGGAGTGGCATTGTAATTAACAATTTCAATGATCAGGGAATGGTTAAAGTCGATGGAGAGTTGTGGAAGGCTGTAACAGACACCCCCTTAAAACAAGGGGAAAAGATTACAGTTAAAGCTGTTAATGGCTTAATATTAACAGTTGAACGGGGAGACAACTAATGTATTATTTTTGGGCCTCGATTGTCTTATTGGCTGTAGTGATTTTGGCCAATACTTTTCATATGATGAGAGAATATGAACGAGCTGTAGTGTTTTTGCTAGGTAAGTTTTATAGGGTGAAAGGACCAGGATTGATAATTGTTATTCCTATAATCCAGCAGATGGTCAGGGTAGACTTGCGAACACGAGTGCTTGATGTTCCCACTCAAGATGTGATCTCTCGTGATA
This sequence comes from Spartinivicinus poritis, assembly GCF_028858535.1. NCBI lineage: Bacteria > Pseudomonadati > Pseudomonadota > Gammaproteobacteria > Oceanospirillales > Zooshikellaceae > Spartinivicinus > Spartinivicinus poritis. Next base: position 8,929 of record NZ_JAPMOU010000004.1, on the reverse strand, counting down.
ATGTATCTGTGAAAGTAAATGCAGTTATTTATTTTAGGGTCGTTGATGCGAAACAAGCCATTATTAATGTGGAAAATTTTTTAGAAGCAACCAGTCAGCTTTCACAAACGACACTACGATCTATTCTAGGCCAACATGAGTTGGATGAAATGCTTACCGCAAGGGATCATTTAAATGAGGCTATCCAAACAATTCTTGATGAGCAAACGGATACTTGGGGGATAAAAGTCAGCAACGTTGAAATAAAACATGTGGACTTGGATGAGAGTATGATACGGGCAATAGCAAAACAGGCAGAGGCTGAGCGTGAGCGGCGAGCCAAGGTGATACATGCAACTGGTGAATTAGAAGCATCAGAAAAATTATTACAAGCAGCCAAAGTGCTTTCTCAGCAACAACAAGCACTACAATTGCGTTATATGCAAACCCTGACAGAGGTTGCTGTTGATAAGAATTCAACTATCATATTTCCCTTGCCAGTTGACTTAATAAAACCTTTGTTTGAAAAAAAGCCAATTGAGAAAGAGTAGGTTAAGAAAAACGAGTTTGAGATGAAGTAGTTTGATGACCCAGAAAGTATTAATAAGTAGTTGTTTGTTAGGTGAAAAAGTACGTTACAATGGAAGCCACTGTCTTATCAGGCACCCTGTTGTTAAGGAATGGCAGCGACAAAATCTAATTGTTGCATTTTGCCCAGAAGTTGCGGGTGGTTTACCAATACCTCGTCCTGCAGCAGAAATTTGGGGTGGTACAGGTAAAAAAGTGTGGGAAGGAGAAGCTGAGGTTATCACAAAGCCTTCAGTTGGCACTAATGCTAATGATGCTGTCACGCAAGACGTCATAGTTACCCAGTCCTTTAAAACAGGCGCTGAACAATGTTTGGCGCTGGTACATCAACACCAAATAAAACTTGCAATCCTTAAGGCAAAAAGTCCTTCTTGTGGTAGTGAGGCAATATACGACGGTAGTTTTTCTGGACAGCTAAGAGCTGGTGAGGGTGTAACAACTGCTTTGCTAGTGAAGTATGGAGTCAAAGTGTTTAGTGAACTACAGTTGGAGCAGGCTTATGAGTATTGGCTAGGTTTATAAAATTTTCATTACAGTTTCTCGGGGGAGTAAATCTAGACCATAAATGTTGTATTGGTTACGTCCTTGAGCTTTTGCTTCATAAAGACTATGGTCTGCATCTTTGATGGCTTGGTTCAGTGCAGTGGTGCTGTTGGCTGCCATTAAGCGGGCACCACAGCTAATAGTAATAAAATCACCGCTTGGAGAGAAACCATGAGGAATCTTTAAGTCGTGTACACCTTTTACCAATTTCTGGCAATATCTTTCCATTCCTTCCATATTAATGTCATATAATATTACAGCGAACTCTTCTCCGCCGTAACGGGCCACCACATCCATTGGACGTTTGGCTAGTTTTTGTAAAAAGCTGGCGACTTGTTTTAGTGTCTCATCACCTTCGCTATGTCCATAGTTATCGTTGTATTGCTTAAAATGATCAATATCTAATAAAAGGATACCAAGGCACTTGTTTTCACGGCATGCTTGTTTCCAAAGTCTTAAGCACTGATTATTGAAATACCGACGATTGAAAATACCAGTTAAGCTATCAGTATCGGCTAATTGGGTTAACATGCCTTTGGTTAAAAAACTTTCTCGTGTGCGAAACTCTACTAAGTAAGATCCAATGGCACAAATGATGTATGTACCAAATAAAATAAGACCACTGGTCATGGCTAGGGCAATATTGCCTATGATAAATAACTCAATGCCGATATAACAGATAAAAGGTAGAAATGTAACCAAAATAGCTTCTCTTACCACCATGCCAGAGAGAAAGAAGCAAAATAGCCAAATTAAAATAATACCTTCATAGGGGTAGTCGGGATTATAGTAATGGCCCAGATTCACAATGATAACAACCCCAGCATTTACAAATGCACCGACTAGCACCGCGTAATATCGTGTATAACTTTGCCAGCGAATGGAATAAACCACTTTTAACATAACCAGCAATATAGGCATCACTATCGCTAGTCGAATAAATAGAAAGATAGATAAGTATTGTGGTGGAGCGATAAAAATATCCATAATAGTGAAAAGAGGCCATAGAAAACAGCCTACTAAAATGGCAAGTTGACGCATACGCAGGGTTTCTTCGTCATAGTAACTGCGAAACACTGTTTCTATATCAGGGCTGAATTTAAGTTTGCGAAAGTCGTTATTTAGCTCATCGGCATAGTTGAGATTAACAGGAAAAGATAAAAGTGAATGGTGGTCTTTCATATGTAGCGTTTGTGCTAAACCATCAAAAGAAATGTGGTGAAGTGTAAGCTATCTGTATAGTATAGCTAGTTCCTTTTCTTTCTATTGACTTTAAAGGTGCCCTTTACCATTGAGTTATATATGTCCTTAGCTGAGCGCATTGTTAGTGCTGAGTGAGTTAGGAACCTGTTTTACTATAATTAAGCGCTACTTATTCCTATTTATTCTATTGAAAAAGTTGTTGAGCAAGACGGTTGTTTTGATACTGTCAGGCAACTTAGAAGGGTGTAAAGTGAATATAGCAATAAACAAAGGTCATAAATAAAGAGTTGCTAGCTTACTGGCTTTCTTTATAAATACCTGCATTTTTTAATAGTGTAATCCAGTCATTGTTGTTCTTTAGTGTGTTTAACTGATTATTAATAAAATCGCGGACGCCAGGAAGATTTTTGGTGACTAGCATTTTTCGTTTGTATACTTGATGAGGCTGGCTGGCAATATAGATTTTATCCTCTGCATTATTTTTTTTCATTAAGTGAAAAAGTTCTCCTCTGGGAATAAGAATGACATCAACACGTTTGCTTAATAGTTTTAAAAAATTCTTTTCAAATGATGCACTGTCTTTACGATTAATCTTGCCGTTGCTTACTAAATCATCAATTCCCACATAACGGTGACCTCTAACGCCTCCAAACTTTTTGCCAGTGAGTGAGCTTGGCTCTTGGTAAGGTACAGGGCTTTCTTTTAAGGAGACGATTTCATTTCTACCTAATACAACACTATTGGTCCAGTCATAGCGTGTTTCGCTTTTATCGCCAAACCAAATTGGGTTAGCCCATATTGCAATCCCTTTTTGTTGTTCCTCTAGATACTTGTTTAAGCGAGGGCGAGGTAGAAATTTGGATATAAATGACCATTTGCCGCCGCTATGGCTGGTCAAGTAGGTTGCCAGAAAGCTGGTGATGTCACTTTTGTCTTCATTAACACCAAAGGGTGGCGATTCGTAATAGCTCCAAATAGGAATTTCTTCTCCTGCGATGCTTGTGTAGCTAAACAGCGTCAAGAATATAGCTGCAAGTAAACGTTTCAACATTGTTTTAATAAGCAAGTAAGTAATCAGACATATCTATCTTATAGTGGGTGACCGTGGGAATAGCAATTGGAGGAGTGCTATTGCTCTGTTTGTGTGTGATTAATATGTATAAAAATCAATAGATTATATGGGTAGCGAAATTTAGTAGCGAAACTTTCACTTATTACATGTAAAAAATTATGGACAAACTTTGTTCTGACATGTAACATGCGATTCATTGTTACATGTAATGGCGGTTAAGGAGTTATCCTATCCCCAACTTAAATACAACGTGAACTTTAAGAGGAACAGCGCATGGGCATTTTAAATAAATTAATGACAGCTATTCGTGGTGCAGCAACTGAAGCTGGAGAAGCAATTGTTGATAGCCAGGCGCTTCGTATCCTTGATCAGGAAATTCGTGATGCGAGTGAAGAGCTAAACCGCTCTAAAACAGCATTAGCCAACATTATGGCCAAGCAAAAACTAGTCACTGATAAATGTAGTCAGCTGACTGCCAAAATTAACGAATATGAGCAATATGCTGGACAGGCCTTAGATAAAGGTGACGAAGCACTTGCTATCAGTATTGCGGAAAAAATTGCTGAGCTTGAGGCTCAATTGACTTCTGAAGAGGAAGTGAAAGCTGGATATACCAAGAGTGTTGAAAGTCTTCGCAGTGCAGTCAAACATGCAGAAAGCAACTTGAAGCGCTTAAGACAGCAGGTTGATACAGTTAAAGCAACTGATAGTGTACAGAAAGCCCAAGCAGCAGTGGCTGCACGCTACAGTGGTGCAAACTCTAGAATGACGACGGCTGCTGACTCTTTAGAGCGAATTAAGCAAAAGCAAGCTGAGCGTGCTGCTCAAATGGAAGCTGCACATGAGTTATCAACAGAATGTGCTGAAAATGATTTAGAAAGCAAAATGAAAGCTGCAGGTATTAAAGCTAATGCATCAAGTGCTAATGATGTGCTGGCTCGCTTAAAAGCAAAAAATACAGCTAAATAATTTCATGCCCATCAGCAACTTTGCCCCTTGAGTAAGGGGCTTTTTTTTAACTAAAGGGCAGCTCTAAATAAGGAGATAAAGTTTATGTATCCATTCAGAATATTCTTTTCTACAGCCTTATTTATAATATCCTTCTTTTTGCTCATGCATCTCTTTATAGGTGGTTTTAGCTGGCTAACTTTAGTGGTAGCACTTTCAGGCTTTATTGTTGCTCGGTATGTTTGGCCCAAGAGGCGTCATCATGATAATAACAGTGCCTGGCAATGGTGGCTTGATGTGTTTGAGGTAACCATTGAGCTTTCAGCTGAGTTCATTATGCTGCCTATCCGAGCGCTTGGTAAGTTAGTGGACTAATTTACCAAGCGCTTATCTGGTAAGGCGATTCATCTAAGGTCTTGTAGGGTAATACATACAGAATACGGTGGTTATCAGCTGCCTGAAGGGGTTTTGGATGGGAGGCTAGATAACTTGGGGGTTGCATAACGACCTGTAAGCTAGGAAGAGTAAGCAGGTCGCTCGCTTTCAAGAGTTAGTATGGCTAGAGCTTACCTACTTTTTCTTCTCAGATGGGCTGCCAAGCACTATGCTTTTGCGGCCTCCGCTAGACTCATACCCACTTTGACCTTTAGGTATTTCTTGGATTTCTCCGCCTGCTTTAAGAAAAGCTGCTACTTGATCATCAATGTTTTTCTGGCGGGTTTCACTTGATAGTTCTTCTTGCTTCTTACGTGCCATGGGAGCTCCTGCTTTGGTTGAGTAAGTATTATACACAAAAGAGAGGAGGTTTGCTCTTCAATACTTTAATAGGTTTAACCTGATCCTGTATTCTGTTAAGTATAGTCGAACTCTAAAACTTATAGAGTATTTATATTAAGTGCTGCTGATATTTGGAGGTTAATATTTACTAAGTATCAGTCACTATATTCAGAAGCCCATATTGAGTTATCCATAGGCTCAGATGTTTCCTATCTAGGAAAGAGGGGGGCTTATACTAGCGTGAAGCGTTGAAGAAATGTTGGGTACCAAAAGGTACTCTTGGTAGCTCAGTGAACTTGAAAGCAGCTAATGTTTAAATTCCTTTTTTCCTATTGGCTTTGACAGTGATAAAGATTGTAATTGAAGGCTCACCTTTAAAGGAAGTGTTAAACTGGCCTGAAGCATACTTTGATAGCCTTGTTTTAGTTGATAAGCCTATTGTTTTTACTGTTGGAACGGCTGAAGTGTTAGGTCAGTTTACTCAAAAAAATAATGAACTGATTGTAGAACTCGCTCAAATTGATGGTGGTGGAGAAGGAGTATTACCTGCAATTGCAAAAGTGGCTAAATATATAGCAAAGTTAAAACAGTTAGATGCAATTAGTTGTATTGTTCACGCGATTGATTGCGCTAAACCAAACTTAAAGCTTCGTGCTCACTTAGAGAAAACAGGGTTTATTATCATTAATATTCCTGGTAAAGGTGAAGCTTACTATAAAAAAATAACAGTATGAAGAGAATTTCAGAAAATATAGAATTTGATCATTATTGGCTTAGTTATTTTCAGCCACAATATTATTTGCGATTTTTTAATGTTGTACTTATATGTGTTTGATCAAGAGCATTTGAATAAATAATTAACAATAGTCGAAACTAGTGAGCTTTAATAATTATACTGGTGGTGGTATTCTCTAAATGATATGCGTATGACATAAAAAGATCAATAAATGATATCTAAAAGTGTACTAATTTGGAGGAAGTTTTGACATCAATTGCCAGTTTAACTCCTACACCTCTTTGGAGTATTTTTCATCAAATTACTCAAATTCCACGACCTTCAAAGTATGAAGAAGCTGTCGTATATTACATAGAGTCTTTGTGTCGGGAACATAACCTGTCTTATGAAAGAGATAAAGTAGGTAATCTCATTATCCGAAAACCTGCAACACCGGGTATGGAAAATCGGCGTGGTGTGGTTATGCAAGGGCATGTGGATATGGTGCCACAGAAAAACGCTGACTCGGAACATAACTTCCTAACTGACCCGATTACTACCTTTATTGACGGCGAGTGGGTGACTGCTAAGGGCACAACCTTGGGAGCTGATAATGGAGTAGGGGTTGCTGCTGCATTAGCTGTTATAACTGCCAAAGATATTGAGCATGGCCCATTGGAAGTGCTGTTAACTATAGATGAAGAGGCGGGGATGACAGGGGCTGCTGGTTTAGAGGCTGGTTATTTTGAGGGTGACATCCTGCTGAATATGGATACGGAAGATGAAGGTGAGCTTTATGTTGGCTGTGCGGGTGGTGTTGATGTCAGTGCTAAGCTAGCGATGGATTGGCAGCATACGTGTAGTGATGATATTGCATTTGAGGTTAAAGTGACGGGGTTGCGAGGAGGGCACTCTGGATTAGATATTGATCAAGGTCGAGGTAATGCAAATAAAATCATCAATCGTTTTTTACTTGAGAGTATAGATATTCTAGATGTGAAGGTTGCCTCATTGAATGGTGGGACGCTACGCAATGCTATACCTAGAGAATCATTCACGACGCTGGTTGTCAGTCAGCATAAAGAAATTGAATTTAAAAAGGCGTTAAATAATTTTTATCAAACAATAAAAAACGAATACAGTTCAGTTGAAACTAGCTTATCTATTGACGCAGTCAAGGTGGGCTTACCTGAGAGAGTATATACGACTGAAAGTATAAAAAAGCTGGTTTACTCTGTTGCTGCTTGCATTTCTAGTCCTTCAAGGATGAGTGATGAATTTAAAGGTGTTGTTGAAACTTCTAATAATCTTGCAATTGTAAAATCTGATGATAATGATGTGCTGGTATTATCTTTAGTGAGAAGCTTGGTTAATTCCGCTCGTGATGATCTGGCTAACAGTGTTGCTGCAAATTTTAAAGTGGCGGGTGCTAAAGTATCGATATCAGGTGAATACCCTGGCTGGAAGCCAAATCCAAACTCAAAAATATTAACTTTAATGAAGGAGCGGTATAAAGCGTTATCTGGAGTGGTTCCGAAAGTTAAAGTTATTCATGCAGGGCTTGAGTGTGGTTTGCTAGGAAACCCTTATCCTCACTGGGATATGATTTCTTTTGGGCCAACCATTCGAAATGCTCATTCGCCTGATGAAAAAGTGCATATTCAGTCGGTGAGTAAGTTTTGGGATTATTTGGTTGATACATTGAAGCATATACCCACAAAATAATAGTCAAACACAAAAGCGGTGAGAAAAATCTCTTACCGTTCTTGTGCTGCAAAAGTTGGCTTGGTATATCTTAACGTTATTCTGCAGGTTTAACTGTAAGCTATGCGTTGTCAAAACCAAGGGCAAGACTTAACTCAAACAGCTATAGAGGGTTTAAATATGCACATAACCAATGGTACCTCTGCTGCAGGGGTATTGAAACAGGCATTGGGAATTTCAAAGTCTGAGTTCTTAGTAGTTAATGATGTGCTTTCCTGTGGCCCATTAAAGGCCATCATCTCAATCGACGACTGGATATCTTATAGACAGGCTTATTGGAATGATGTGCATAAGTTATGTGGCATAGAGCCATTTGAAATGTATGAGTTTGATCGGGACTTATATGTTGGTTATGAAGAATTAAAGTCATCGGATAGAATTGATGTCTGGGTTGGTACGGCACTTAGCGATCAAATAATGCTCTGCTTTTTAACATTTCTTTTTGAACGCTTGGGAATTGATTTTTCTAGCGTATTTATCCATCAATTTTCTAAAGTAAAGGGTATTAAATATGAAATTCATGGTTTAGGAATGTTAAACCATGAAAAAGTCTTAAGTGCAGACTCATCATACCAATTAACAGATAGCTCAATTAAAATTTTAACAGATTGTTGGCATGCATTGGTCTCGCCAACCCCAGACTTATATATTGAGTTTATTCAAGAAGATAAAAAAGAATTACCCTTTTTAGTACGTGCGCTTAAATATTTAGTTTATCGTTATCCTGATAAACAAACAGGATTATCCACTTGGGATGAGTCTATACTGCGAAATACATTAAAAACGGGCCCTCAAGCAACAAAAGTAATTGGCTTTACGCTAGGCTATGATATGGATGGATGTGATTTAACTGGCGACTCGTATCAATTTGCAATAATGAAAAAATTGGGTAATGAAAACCTTAATCAACCGCTATTATCTTTAAATCGTCAAGACGGGGGGATGAGGGAAACCACTGTTGAAATGACTGAAATAGGAAAACAGATTTTAAATGGTGAACGAAATGCAATTGAGCTTAATGGTATTGATGAATGGGTTTGTGGAGTGCACTTAAATAGTCTAGACAATAAAGTATGGCAAAGGCAAAATGGCGTGATTCTCACATAGTTTATTATTATATAGTGAAAGTATGAGCTTTGAAGATAGATCTTACATTAGAGAAATTCAGCTAAAGCGAGATGATATCGAAAGCTTTGATATTTATCCTTTTAACAATACTGTAGACACTTTTATGCAGCAATAGCCCCATAGTCGCTTAACTGCTCATACACTTGAGCGACTTTTTTATTACTTTTGCTCAGACCTAACTTATCAAAAAGTTTTTCCATTAAATGCTGATT